>JBDRZD010000053.1:0-10760 GCA_039803745.1 Caldifarciminota bacterium | reverse complement strand
TGATTCAAATGCCCTTTGTGTTTATAGGTCTTTTGATGGAGGAGTTAACTGGGATGGTCCTTATATTGCAGTTGGTCCAAGTTATTCAAATTTTGAAGATAAAGAACTTATTACGTGTGATAGAACAAATAGTCCTTACTCAGGGAACCTTTATATCTCCTGGACAAGATTCTGGGAAACCAATATTTATCTTGTAAGAAGCGCAAATCAGGGAGTTACATAGTCTCCTCCTATCAGGGTTTCTGATCTTTCAGATAATCAGTGGTCTGTTCCTGCCGTGGATAAAAATGGTTATGTTCATGTTTTTTGGCTTAATTATTATTATTCTGCTATAATGCATGATGTATCTTATAATGGAGGTTTGACATTTGATCAGGATAACATAGTTCAATATGTTGACCAGCCTAATAGATATTTAAATGGGAATATTTTAACATTTTCATATCCAGTTCCTGTATGTGATATATATCCTTCAAGTCCTTATTATGGAACAATTTATGTAATATATATGGATACAGGACCTGGTGGTGACCCTGATATTTTCCTGACAAAATCTTTAGATGGTGGCTTTACTTGGACACAAAGAAAAAGGGTTAATGATGACCCTGTTGGAAACGGGCTTGACCAGTTCCATCCATGGGCATGTGTTGATTCAACAGGAATATTAACAGTTTGTTTTTACGATAGAAGGCTTTATTCAAACAACTGGAAATTTGATTTATTTTTAACACAGAGTTTTGATGGAGGAGAAACATTTACTCCAAATATAAGAGTCACAACTGTTTCAATAAATCCTGACAGTTTTAAAGCAGGTGTTATCGGAGAATATATCGGGCTTGATTCCTATGCAGGCATTCCATTTCCTCTATGGACTGACACAAGAAACGGTAATCAGGATGCCTATTTTGGATATTATGTTGAACAGAAGATTTCTGAAAGGAATAATTTAAATAGAAAAATCTCGTTTATTTTTGGAAATAATTATATTAGAATTTATAACAGGGATAATTACGGAAAAATTGAGATTTTTGGGATTTCTGGAAGGAAACCCGGAGAAATTAAATTAAAGAAAGGAGAAAATAAAATAGTTTTGGACCTCTCTTCTTCTACTTATTTTTTAAAATTTGGAAAAGAAATTTACAAAGTTTTAAAAATAAAACCATAAAAAAATTATTTATAATTTTATTTTTCTTTATTTCTCTATTTTCTGAAGAAGCAAAAACACTTAAAGTTTTAAAAATTGATAGAATGACCCAGCAAAAACTTATAACACTTTTTAAAGAAAGACCTCTCAATATACTTCTTTATCAGAAAGAGGATTCAACATATATGGGTTTATTTAATTTGTATGGAGAATATTTATAACATCTGAAATCGCATTAACAAGTTTTACATATAAGTTTTTTATCAAAAAGTTGGAAAGCACATTATTTAAATTTGATAACTTACAATTTTATTTTAATCCGGTTCCTTTTTTGAGTAATTTAAGGCATAACTTTCCGTTTTTTGCTTTTAAAATAAATTTGTAGGTTTTTGAGCGATTATCCCTGATATTGAAAAAAATTTTTTCATTTGTTTATAATTATTCTCTTCAAAATTCAAAAAGGAGAATCCATGGAAAGAAAGGAAATACTTAGAAGTATAAATGAAATTCTATCTGAAAATAAAATTTTAACAATAATTACATCAGATGGTGAGATTTCCTTTGAAAAAAATTTCTATGCAGAGGATGGCGGAATTATATATGCACTTGTTTCTGATGAAAGAATTCTTGAAAATATAAGGGAAAAGGGTAAATGTTATTTTTTAATTCAGGGAGAAAAACCTGACAGGATATTAAAGGTTTTTGCAAAAGCAGAAATTCTTGGTGAACCTCAAAATCTTGAAGAGATAAGAAAAATAATCTTTAGAAAGTCTTTTGAAGCAATAATTCCTGTGAAGAGGGTGAAAGGGATTAAAATAGTGAGGCTTTTACCAATTGAAATAGAAATAACAGATTTAAAAAAGGGGAAAATCGTTTTTGAAAAAATTTCTATAAATGATGAAGATTTAAAAATTCTTAAAGAGTTAAAAGAGAAACCAAAAAAATTGTTCATATATTTTAGAGCAACAAGACCATTTGCCTTTACCGCATCTTTTATATCTTTAATAATAGGAACATTTTTAGCACCGCAAGTCAATTTCTGGCTTTTCCTTTTGGTAGTTTTAGGAATTATCACTTTTCATGCAGGAGTTAATGCCTTAAATGACCATATGGATTATAAGTATGGAGTTGATGATTGGCTTACTATTGGTTCAAGCAGGGTTTTACAGGATGGGCTGATGAGTGAAAAAGAGCATTTAAATCTAATAATTTTTCTTTTCATTATATCCCTTATATGTGGAATAATATTAACTCTTCTAAGAGGAATTTTTCTTTTGATAATTATTCTTATAGGTGCATTTCTTGGTATTTTTTATCAATTAAAACCCCTTGGATTAAAATACAGGGGACTCGGTGATATTTCAGTATTTTTGGCTTTTGGTCCATTTCTTTCGCTTGGTGCCTATTATGTTCAGACAAAAGAATTCTCATGGCTCCCTTTTATCCTCATAATTCCTTCTGCACTGATTGTTGTTGGTATTCTTCATGGAAATAATTTCAGAGATATTGAGGAGGATGCAAGGGTAAAGGCGATAACACCTGCAAATTTGATGGGTTATAAAATTTCCTCTTATTATTATCTTGCCCTTGTATCTATACCCTATATTTTGACGGTTATCTTCGTAATTTTAAAACTTTTGCCATTCTGGACTCTCATTGTCTTCTTATCTCTTCCTCAGGCAATAAGAAATATTCAAATTGCCTTTAATCCTTCCTTTTTTGATTTCGTTATGCTTGACCTTTTAACTGCAAAACTCAACACATCTTTCGGGCTTTTATATTTTATAGGAATTTTGCTTGGTAGATAAATTTAAATTTCTTTTAAAGAAATATTTATTAGAATTTTTTCTTTTTTATTTTTTTTATTTAAGTTCTTTATATCTTTTAAAAGATAAAACAAACTTTTTAGAAGTTTTTAAATTTTTCTCCTCTTTTTCTCTTTTTTTAATTTTAAAAATAAATGAGGAGGAAGAGGGAAAAGAAAATATTCCATTTCTTCTTCTCTTTTCATTTTTATCAATTTTAGTTTTATTTAAAAATTTTTATCTTTTTAAGAAATTTTCTATCTTATTTTTATTTTTCTCTTTTTTCTTTAAGTATGAAAAAATAAAAGATTATTTAAAAGAGAATTTCATATTAAAGGATATTTTATATTCTTTCTTATACCTTTATCTTTTATTTTTTCTGTATCCCTTTAGATTCCCCTTTTATCCAGAGGTTTTTTCAATTTTTTTAGGTTTTTTTATTATTAATTTTTTAAAATTTTTTTCGGAAAAAATAAGGTTTCCCTTTGAAGAAAAATTAGGAATTATGACCTATTCAAAATTTATGGGATTTTATCTTTCAATATTTTTTCTTTTAATTTTTTATTTTTCCTCTTTTTTTATATTTCTTTCTTTTTGGGAAGGACTTTATTTTTCTTTTATTTTCCCTTTAATTCTTTTATTTTCTTTTTTAAAAGTTATGCTTTTTATATTTTTGAAAATTTTTAAAAAGGAAGAAGGTCTTAATATTTTTTTAAAAAATCAGGCAAATTTTTATAAATACGGGATTTATACCTCTTTTATGATTGAAGGTATTATAAGATTTTTAAAATTGAAAATTTAATATGCTTTCCTTAATAATTTATATAGATTTAAAAGGAGGTTTTTATGGATGATGATATGCGATTTTCTACAGGATGTATTCATGGACCAAAACCTTTCAGGGAAATTAATACGAGAGACGTAATTCCTCCTATTCATATGTCTTCAACATATTTCTTTGAAAATGCAGAACAGGGAGGGAAACTTTTTACCGGTGAAGAGGAGGGATTTATATACACAAGGCTTTCCAATCCAACAGTTAAAATTTTAGAGGAGAGGATGGCTTTTCTGGAAAAGGGTGAATGTGCCTGTGCCTTTTCATCTGGTATGGCTGCAATTTCAGGTGTTATCCTTTATTTTTTGAAACCAAATGAAAAGGTTATTTATTCAGAGCCAATTTATGGAGGGACTTTTGCCCTTTTCAAACTCTTGAATGAAAAACTTGGTATAGAATTTATAGGTATAAAGGCGAAAGATTTTCTAAATGAACTTAAAGATAAAATAGAAAAATATAAACCAAAACTTGTTTATCTTGAAACCCCTGCAAACCCTACCCTTGATATATTTGATATTGAGGAGACTTCAAAAATATGCAAAAGAGAAAATATTCCACTTGTTATTGATAATACTTTTGCAACTCCTTATCATCAAAGGCCGATTGAGAAAGGAGCAGATGTTGTTATCCATTCATTGACAAAGTATTTAACAGGACATTCTGATGCAATAGGTGGAATAGTTATTTCAAGAAAAGAAATAGTGCAGCCAATTAAGGAGCATTATCTTACTCATTTAGGAGGTTGTCTCTCGCCATTCAATGCCTGGCTTACTTTAAGGGGGATAAAGACGCTTCATTTAAGAATGGAAAGGCACAGCACTAATGCAATGAAACTTGCTGAATTTTTAAATAATCATCCAAATGTTGAAAGAGTTTTTTATCCGGGTCTTAAAAATTTTGAAGGACATAAGATTGCTAAAAAACAAATGGAAAACGGGTTTTCAGGTATGCTTTCTTTCATTATAAAAGGTGGTAAAGAAAAGGGAATTAAATTTTTAAATTCTTTAAGGATATGCACACTTGCAGTATCACTTGGAGCAGTTGAAACACTTGTTGAGCATCCTGCCTCAATGACCCATTCAACCTATACAGAGGATGAACTCTTAAAAGCAGGGATAGATCCTGGTCTTATAAGGGTCTCTGTTGGTCTTGAAGATATAGATGATATAATAGAGGATTTTGAAAGGGCTTTGAGGTGAGATTTTAAATGGATTATTATGAAATTTTTAAAAAATTTAATGACCTTAAAATAGACTATATAATTGTAGGGGGACTCGCTGTTAATTTTCATGGTGTTCCGAGAATGACTTATGATATTGACATAATGATAAATTTGAAAAAAGATAACATAAAAAAATTGGTTGATGAACTTATAAAATGGGGTTATAAATTAAAAATTCCTGTCTCTCCTCAGGAACTCTCAGATATAAAAAAAATTAAGAAATGGATTAAAGAGAAAAATGTTAAAGCAATAAATTTTTATCATGAAAAATATCCAATTGCAGAAATTGATATAATTCTGGATTCTCCAATTCCTTATTCAAAATTAAAAAAAAACATAGTTTTTTTTGAAATTTATGGTGAAAAACTTCCTGTTATAAATATAAACGACCTTATATATATAAAATCAAAATCAAAAAGGAAACAGGATCTTGCTGATGTTTATAATCTTAAAAGGATTCTTGAAATGAAATGAAGGAGAAGGGTTTTTATTATTTTATAAGTAAAAAAACTTTAAAAGAATATAAAAAATGGAGTATAGAAAGAAAGTTAGAATGGCTTTATTTAGGTAATTTACTTAGAAAATCTTTACCCCCTAAAACAATAAAAATTCAAGAGATGTTTAGAGAGAAAATGGGCGGACCAGGAATTGAACCTGGGACCTCCTGCTTGTAAGGCAGGCGCTCTCGCCGCTGAGCTATCCGCCCTTATTCTATAATATGAGGAGTTAAGAATATTACAATTTCTCTTTCACTTTCTTCAGCAATATTTCCGCCAAAAAGCCTTCCTATGAGTGGTATCCTTGATAAAAATGGGACACCTTCCCTTGATGATTGAGTTTTATATTTTATTAACCCACCAATAACAGCAGTTTCCCCATTATTTAAGAGAACCCTTGTATTTGCATAATTTGTAAGAATTTCAATTCCTCCTGGAAGTTGTGCACCAGGCTCTGAAACTTCAGTGTTTATATCAAGTGTTATCTGTTTGTTTACATTTACATGAGGAGTTACTTCAAGTCTTATACCAACATCAACAAATTGAACTATTGGATTACCTGCAGGGTCTCTTGTAATATATGGTATTCTTGAACCACCATGAATTCTTGCCTTTTGATTATTCAAAACACTTATTTTTGGATTTGAAATTGTTTTTACAAGTTTTCTCTGTTCATACATTGATATAACATTATCTATTAATGCTCCCCTTGAAATTATTCCTACCTGTCCAAATAATGTTGGTGCACCTGGCATAGCACCAGGAGATGCTCCACCAGTTACTTCTCCTGCAACTCCTGTTCCCCTCAAATTCTTAACATTCCATTGAACTCCCATCTGGTCAAGTGCACCTCTATTTATCTCAAGTATTCTTGAATCAATTGCAACCTGATATACAGGTGTATCAATTGATTTTATAAGTGAAGCAACTTTTTCATGCACTTCACCTATATCAGTGATTATTAATGCATTTGTTCTTTCATCAACTTCAATCTGCCCTTTACTTGTTAAAAGTTTTTGAACAGTCTTTTTTGCTTCATCTGCGACTGCATACTGTAAAACATAAACCCTTGTTATTTGAGGCTCAAGTAGTTTTGCTTCTTCTTCACTCCTTTTCCTTTTTATTTCTTCTTCCCTTATTTTTTCAGGCGGTGCAATTCTATAAACTCCATTTTCATAAAGATAGGAGAGACCAACTGTTCTTAATGCAAGTTCAAATGCCTGTTCCCATGGAATATTTTCTGCTCTTAAAGTTACTTTTCCCTTTATTTCTTCTCCAAAAACAACATTAAGTCCTACATACTCAGCAATTGCCTTTATAACTGTTACGATATCTGCATTTTCAAGATTTAATGATATTCTTATTCCTCTTGAAGGTGGCGGAGCAGGAAGTGCGTGAACTGTAGGTGGTGGTGCTTCTATTTCACTTGGTGCTCTCCCTGAAAGAGAAACTGCTTTAAAATTTCCTCCTGTTTCATAAAATGTTAAAACTATATTTCCATTTGTTCTTTCATCTTTATAAGAAAAAGTTTTTTCAAGGTTTATTACGAATCTTATAAAGTTTCCTGTTTCAAAAGGTTCAATAGAAATTGTTGTAATTCCACCTGCATAAACAGTATAAATTCCAGAAGAAATTTCTGTTTTCACTCCCTGAACATCAATAAGAATTTGTGAAGGAACTTCCCTTGAAAATATTGTATAAGATAAAGGGGTTTCAGAATATAAAATTAATTTTGTGTTTTTTCCTTCAGGTTCAACCTTTATATCCTTTATTTGAGATAGAAGCAGGGAGAGAGGTATTCCTATTAAAACAACCACCTTTTTTATTATTTTCATATAACCTCCTTTTTGTTTTATTTTAAATAATTTATTAAAATTTTTTAAAAGTTTACTTGACATTTTTAAAATTAAGCATTATAATTATATACAAAATGAATTTATTTGTCAAGGAGTAAAGTGTTTTTTAAAGGAGGTTTTTATGAGGTATAAATTTTTGATATTTGCGGGTGTGATAGGTATTCTTGCAGGATGCAGGTCTGCTTCTGTGGAGAAAGATGCACTTTTAGTAAGCACTGCTTATTCATCATTTAATTCAGATATAATATGTGCGAAGGATGCAGAGGTTTATTTTACTTATGATTTACTTCCTGTATCTTTCTATTTCAATTTTCCTGATACAATAGGTGGATTTAATCCTGAGTGCATAATTGATAGTATTGTTATAACTTTTTATAATGAAAAGGATGGGAAAATAAGATTTACTCATTACCAAACCGGGCATGTAATTGATTCACTTCATTTTGAAGTAAATGTCACTCTCCCTCCAAAAAGATGGACAGAGGCAGAAATTGATCTTGTTCCTTCATGGCTTAAAGCCTCTTATAAACCAATTTATGATATGCATCAGGGAAATCCATCTTCTTCCCCGCAACCTTTAAAAACAAGAGCACATTATAAGGTTTTTGCTCATGAACTCAACACAAGAAGACTCTTTATAACTGAATTTGATATAACTGTTGTATTTGCAAATTTTACTGACGAGTAAAATTTAAAGGGAGAAAATAATTTCCTTTTCTTTGTAATTTCCTTTTGTATCTATAACTTTGATTTTTATATTTATTTTTTTAACATTTTCTTCTATTTTTCCCTTAATAATTCCGTTTTCGTCAATTTGAATTTCTTTTATATTTGAAGAAATTATTTCAAATTTCAATTTATCACCATCCGGATCATAAGCATTTATTTTATATGTGAATTCAGGATATGATGGAATTTTTAATTCTTCTTTGGGAACCTCTATAAAAGGTGGGCTATTTTGAACAAGATAACTTATTCTTGAAAAACTTTTTGATTTTTCTTCTCCGTCATAGGCATAAACAATTGCTTCAAGCAGGTCATTCTCTTTTAATTTTGGGGGATTAAATACCGTCCTCTTTTCTTCCTGCATTTTTCCATTTATATACCATTCAACTATATAAGAGATTTCATCATTATCAGGGTCTTCTGCTTTAGCAACTATTTCTATTTTTTCTGTAGTTGTAAAGATTGTATCAGGTGAAAATTTTGCTTCAATTATTTTTGGTGGAGAATTTTTTATGAGGGCAGGGGCTGTTTTATAGGGTTTTCCATATTCTTTACCATCATAGGGAGTTATAATTGCGTAAAGCAAATCTCCCTTTTTAAATTTCTCAAGAGATATTTCTTTACCTTCAAAAACTTTTTCGTCATTCAAAAACCATTCTATTTTATAAATTATATCATCTTTATCTTTATCATTTGCTTTTATAAAAACCCCTGCCCTCATATTTTTCATTATATCTTCAGGCTCTATTTTTGCAGAGATTATTTCTGGCGGATGGTTTATCTTTTTCTCCTCTTTTTTACAAGAAATCAAGATCAAAAGGAGTAATAAAAATGCTATTTTTTTCATTTTTCAAATTGTTTTTCAAGTTCTTTTAAATATTTGATATATTCCTCTGCTTTTTCCTTTCCACCTATATATTTCAGGCTCAATACTTCCTTTATATTCTTGATGATTTCTTCGATAGTTTCATGAATTCCACTTGTAATCGCCTCAATTTCAAAAAGTGCAGGATATTCAATTTTATTAAGGGTTATCTTATTTTCAAGGGTATCTATTAAAATATCATTTATGCTTTTTGTTAGGGTAATCTCTCCGTTTTCACCAAGATAGAGTTTATTCCCTTCTATTTTATAAACAACTGCATAAAATCCTGAAATATATTCACCCTCTTCAAGTTTTATGTTTTCCTTTGAAAATATAACACCACTTAAAATTAAGATAATTCCTAATATCTTTTTCATCTTTCACCTCCCTTTCCAAAGAATCAGTCCACCCCTTGGATTAAGGGGTAAATAGGTTTGTAAGTCTTTTAATTGACCTTTAATCTGGACAAATACCTTTTCCTCACTTGCTCCTATCCACATTGCAGGTTCTGATGGCATACCACCTCCTACTTCAACAAATGGTGCAATTTCTCCTGATGGAGTGAGCCCTAAAATCGGTCGTTTATATGCTGTTCCTGTTAAGTAATATAGAGCGTATAGTTTACCACCTCCTCCAAATCCGCATATATCACCTGTTTCAGGTGAAAATGTTGTGAATATCACTGCTCCTCCTATGATAAGAGGTCTGTATAAGCATCTTTCACCGGTATTTAAAAGCTCCCTATACCATCCCTTTTTTGCTTTAACCATATCAACAAACTGTTCCCATGTATATCTTGTATTCCCTATTTTTACACTATCCTCATAAACTTTAACATTTGTTACATTGAATAAATCTGTATAGGTATAAGTAGAAACAGTATCATCCTTTATTCCAACAAATACCTGTCTTTCTAAATCTCCCTCATCACCATCATAGAAAAGTCTTCCTGTTCCAAAATATATCCATAGGTTTCCGTATTCATCAAGTGTTGCACCACCTGCTGCTGTTATTGGCTTATTTAAACTCATAACAAGACTTAAATCCCAGTTAGAAGGATTTTCATTTCCATGCGTTTTAATCCTGTAAATATTTCCCTGCCAGTCTGGATTGTTTATATTTCCTGTATAATAATATGTTCCAAAATAGATTAAATCAACAGTGTAATCAAGACCGAGGTCAACTGAGAATATATCAGAGATCGCTGAGTTTGCTTCAGGGACTGTAAATGTTTTCAAAAGATTACCTGTTTTTAAATCAAGTATATAAATTTTTGCATTCTGATTTGAAAACCCTGCACAATCTTTTGGTCCTGATGCACATACTAAGAACCAATTATCTCCTACTTTAACAACATTTGGATAAGGAACAGTGTAGGAATAATCGGGCAGATTCTTTTCCCAGAGAAGAGTTGGTTCTTCTGGCTTTGTTATATCTATGCAGAAATATGAGGAAGATAAAATATTTCCTCCTAATTGATATGGAGTTCCTCCAAGTCTTGCAGAACCAATTAAAAGTGTTCCAAATCCACCTACATGGATATCATCAGGAGTAAATATCTTTGCATCTGTTGGATATGGTTTTAAATCAACATAGTATACATGACAATAATTTGTTTCTTTTAGCCATTTTAAATGGGGTAAAAGATTGAACGGGATATATGCCCACATTTCCTTACCCATAGGTATCCCCATTGGATCAATATATCCAACCTCACATTCACTTTCATCTGTTCTCACATATCTTCCAATATTGAATGCATGAACCATTCCATCATTGGCACCTGCATAAACAACCCCTCTCCTATTAT
>JBDRZD010000052.1:8247-10893 GCA_039803745.1 Caldifarciminota bacterium | reverse complement strand
GGGTTGAATTAAAGCAAGAACTCCCAAAATAAGTGCAAGGATATTTACTGTTTCTGTTGTCATATTTTAATTTTAAAATAAAGATTTATTTAAAATCAAATTTATATGGCTTTCTAAAAATTCTAATAATTATTTTGAAATATGCTGGAAAGAAAATATATTCAATTTAACTTCAAAAAATGCCAGTTTAAGGGAATTTCTTTTTAAAAGAATTGGCAGATTTTAAATGAATTTTTATCTTAAAATCCAGTATAATTAATATTTAATTATAAAGGTGATTAGTGAAAATAAGAAATTTCAAACTTCCTGAAAACTATGTCTCCGTCTTTAAAAGGGCTCAAAAAGAACTTCTCGGGGCAAAATCTAAAATAATATATATTTACTCACCACCTGGTTATGGAAAAACAACAACCCTTATAAAATTCTTTGAAGATACAAAATTTTTTCCTGTGTTTATTCAAATTGAAGATAAGGACAGGGATGTAGAAATTTTTAAAGTTTCTCTTCTTAAAGTTTTATCTTATTTTTCAGAAAGTTTAAAAAGGACAATCTCTTTAATGGATGAAAGAGAAATTTTAAGGTCTTTCTGGAATATTTTGGAAATTGAATATAGAAACATTTTTCTACCCAAAAATACTTACTTTATATTCCTTGATGCTTATTACTTAATGGAAAATTTTGGAAAAATAATAAGAGAGATAATTTTACCTGTTTTTGATAATCTACCTGCCAGAATTATAATTGAAGGTAATTTCCCTTACGAATTCGAAGGAGACGTAAAAATAATAGGTGCTGATTTTTTTACTTTAACGACTGAAGAAATAATAGAAATGGCTAACTTTTTTGATAAAAAAATAGATTATGAGGATGCTTCTTTATTAAAAGAAAAAACAGGGGGCTGGATTTTGCTATCTTTATGGTTTTTGAAAGACGAAAGAAATATTAAGACAAAAATTAATAGTCTTTCAAATTCTTCTGAAATTTTAGATGAATTTATTGAAAAAATCTTTAAATATTCTAATGAGGAAGAAAAAATACTTCTTTTGGGTATTGCGCAATTGAAGGAATTTAATTATGATTTAATAAGACAAATATTAGGTTTTGAAAATCCAGGAAGATTAATAAATAAATTAAAAGAAAAGGGTTTTGTTTTTATTGAAGAGATAAAAGAAGGGATATTAACTTTTCATTTTCATCCTGTTTTGAAATCTTATCTCGAAAGAAAACTTAAAAGTTTTCCTGGTGGTTATAACCTTATTTTAAGAATTTATATGTCTGCTCTTGAATATTTAGAAAAAATAGAAAATTTTGAAGATGCTATTTATTATGCAATAAAAATGAGGGATTCTGCAAAGTGCGGAGAATACTTGAAAAAAATATTAATAAAAGTTTTTAATGAGGGCAAAGTTCATTTAATAGAAGTTTTTTTAAAAGAAATAGAAGATGAAGGAATAGCAAGAACTCCTGAAATTATGTTTTGTAAAGGAGTCTATTTAAACCTTATTGAAAAATACAAAGAATCAGTTAAAATTCTCAAAGGAATTGCAGAAAATTTGAAAGGTGAAGATCTTTTAATAAGTAAATACTTCATCTTGATAGGAAGATCGTATCTCAATGAAAGAGAAGACATTTTAATAGAGGAAGGAAATAGACTGTTAGAAGAGTTAAAAAAATATGAGGGCATGCATAAATTTCCCATTCAATTTATTTACTTGATGTATGATAGAATTTATAATTTTTTGGGCAATAGATATTATTCAAAAAAAGAAATTGGAAAAGCAAAGGAATTTTATGAGAAAAGTTTATTTTTTTCTAAAAAAAGAGAAGATGATAGGAGTATTTTAATTAGTTTACATAATATAGGAACTTCCCTTCTTTTTGACGGTAAAAAAGAGGCAATCAATTATTTTCTTGAAGTTACAAATTATCCATCGTCTTTTCCCATAAAGGCTGTTTCTTTAAATAATATAGGAGTATATTATGAAATGCTCGAAGGAAATTTAGAAAAGGCAGAAGAGTATTACAAAAAATCAATAGAAATTTGCGAGAAATTTTTTCAATATTATGAAATAAATACCCCTCTTACAAATTTAATTTATCTTTATTTAAAGAAAAAGAATAAAGAAAAAATCTTTGCTTATCTTGAAAAACTAAAAAAATTTGCGTTTGAGACCGGAAACCAAAGAATTATAGATTCCTTTTATCTTAACAAAGCAAATGTTTTATTGCATCTTGGAGAGATAAAGGAAGCAGAAAAATCCCTTGAAAAAATAAGTAAAAATGGAGATTCAAAATTTGAAGAGGATAGATATTATAAAATGTATGTAGAAGGTAAGTTAAGATATTTAGAAGGCAAGATTACGAAAGCAAAAAGGATGATAAATGAATCTATCGAATGGTTTTTGTTGAAAGATAGTTTCAGTAACAAAATTGAAAAAATTTACTATATATACGAGATTTACAAAGAATTTAACGATTCCGAAATTATAAGAATAAGAAAAATTGCAGAAAATTTACTCAGAGAAAAAGGTTGCTTAGGAAGATTAAAAGATTTCGATATAAAATAAAAATAAATCTATCATTTGACTTTTGTTTTTTAAATTCTTTATAATTAGCAATCCTAATTTTAAGGAGGTAAAAAATGAG
>JBDRZD010000052.1:0-7959 GCA_039803745.1 Caldifarciminota bacterium | reverse complement strand
TTGGTGTCTCAAATTTTGTTTTTGTTGATGAATCAGGTGAGCCTATATTTATGCCGATTCCATTTCCTTATTTAAAGGGAAGATATGGAGTTACTGATAACCTTGATATTGGTTTCAGATATGTTGGAATACTTGGTTTTGGTTTTGATCCAAAAATTAAGTTTCTTGATAAAGGTATAAAAGGTAGTTTAACTCTTCCTTTTAACATTACAAAATGGCCTGAAGTTCCTATCTGGTATACTTTTGAGCCAACTTTAATTTTAGGAACAAATTTAATTTATTTTGGCAGCAAATTTTCATATTTATCTTTGCAACTTGAATGGGATAATGATACTTCAAATATTTATGGGATTTTCCCCTCTTTATTTTTAGGTTTTACACTCGGGAAAAATTGGAAATTATGCCCCGAAGTAAATTTTTATTTACCTGCAACAATAGGAATTGGTGAGAAAAAGGGAAAATTGTGGAGACCTGCAATTTCATATGGCATAGGTATTTTCTATATGCCAAAATAAGTTGACTTTTATTTTTAAAATACTTTATAATTAGAAATCCTAATTAAAATGAAATACGAAGAAAAATTGGCTCATCTTTTTGATAAGGTTTCACAGATTATAAGATATATTCAATGGGAGATAAATAAGAAAGCAAAAGTTTCTCCGTTAATGGCAGAGATAATGGAATATCTTGAGGAAAGCCCATATTATATGAGAACACCTGCAAAAATTGCTGATGAATTCGGTGTTAAAAGACCAACTGTCACCGATTCTTTAAAAATTTTAATTAAAAAAGGTTATATAAAAGAAATACCTTATGAAAAAGATAAGAGATATAAAATTTTATTTCTTACAGAAAAAGGAAAGAAATTTTTAAAAAATAAAAATTTGAATTATAAAGAGATTTTAAAAAATTCAATCCAATCTTTAAATGAAGAGGAGAAAAAAAGTTTGTTTAAATCACTTGTAAAATTTATTGCGAGTTTAAATGAAAGAGGAATTTTACCTATTGCAAGAATATGCCTTAATTGTGAAAATTTTGAAAAAGATAAATATAAAGGTAAAAAACCCCACTATTGTAAAATTTTAAGAAAGAGAATGAGCGATTTTGATTTAAATGTTAATTGTAAAAATAATGTGAAAAGGAGGGAATTATGTGTAAAAGTATAATATATATGGGGATAATCGGGATTTTAATCGCTCCAGGTATTCTAAATGCAAGTAAATGTATAAGTTGTCATAAAGGTATAACACCAGGCATTGTAAAACAATGGGAAGAAAGCAAGCATTCAAAAAACGGAGTTGATTGTTCTGAATGTCATGGAGAGCATACAGGGGCAAAGGATATAAATAAATTGAGAATGCCAACTCCTGAAATATGTGGAAATTGTCATGAGGAAAAAGTTAAAGAGTTCAAAGAAGGAAAACATTCAATTGCATGGATAGCCATGAAGGCAATGCCAATGGTTATGCATCAGCCATTACAGGTTGCAGGTGAAAAGGGATTTAAGGGTTGCTCCGGATGCCACAAAATAGGACTTAAATCGGAAAGGGAAATAAAAGAGGCAAAATTTCATTATGGGACAGGTTCCTGTGATGCATGTCATACGAGGCATAAATTCTCAAAGGAGGAAGCAAAGGATCCGAGAGCATGCAGAACCTGCCACATGGGATTCGACCATCCCCAATGGGAAATGTGGCTAACTTCAAAACATGGAACAATATGGGAGATTGAAAAGAATAGTGGAAGAGCGCCTACCTGTCAGACATGTCATATGCCTGATGGAAATCATGCTGTTATGACTGCATGGGGATTTTTAGGACTGAGGGTTCCAGAAGACGATAAGGAGTGGTGGGATTATAGAGTGACAATACTTCAAGCACTCGGAGTTCTTGATGAAAAGGGTAATCCAACAGAAAGGTTTGATATAGTGAAAGCAGGGAAGGTTGCAAGACTTACAAAAGAGGAATGGGAAAGGGAAAGAAATAAAATGATAGAAATATGTTCAAAATGCCATTCAAAAAGTTATGTAAAAGAACAATTTGAAAGTGCAGATGCTATTTTAAAAGAAAGTGACAAAATTTTTGCTCAGGCAATAAGAATAGTAAAGGAACTCTATGATAAAGGAATTTTAAAGAAACCAGAAGGGTGGAAATTTGCTCCTGATTTGCTTCAATTTTATGAAGCAAGAACAAATATTGAGCAGGAACTTTATTTAATGTTTCTTGAATACAGGATGAGAACATTTCAGGGAGCATTCCATGTAAATCCTGACTATATGCACTGGTATGGATGGGCTAAAATGAAGGAATCATTTTCAAAAATAAAGGAGGAAGCAGAGAAACTTAAAAAATAAATTTATCCTGTTTATAATTCATGGATTTTTTAGTGAATTTATTTTTAAGATTTTCTTTTAACAATTCTATTTTGCTTGGTCTTTATGGTGGAATTGTGATTACCTTTCTTAACATGGTAGGTGCACTTCTTGTTCTATTCTTTAAAGAAGTTTCTCAGAAAATTCTTGATACCCTTCTCGGTTTTGCAGCAGGTGTCATGCTTACAGCCAGTTTTACAAGTTTGATAATTCCCGGGATCAAAATAGGCGGGATTTTATCTGTTCTTATAGGAATTCTTTTGGGTTCCTTTATAATGGATCTGGGTGACCACCTAATTCCCCATATGCATTTCATTAAAGGAAAAGAAGGTATAAAGTCTGAAAGATTAAAAGCAGTGTGGCTTTTTATAATTGCAATAACCCTTCACAATATGCCAGAAGGACTTGCTGTAGGTGTTGGATTTGGTTCAGGAAAATTAAAAGAAGCGATTATCCTTATGATAGCAATAGGGATTCAGAATATTCCGGAAGGTTTTTCTGTTGCAATTTCCTCTTTAAGTGCGGGACTCGGTAAAAGATTTTATGCAGCAATCGTAGGAGTAAGGGCAGGTCTTGTTGAGATTCCTCTTGCAATTCTTGGAGCATATCTTGTGAGTATAATGAAAGTTATATTGCCTTATGCAATGGGATTTGCTGCAGGAGCAATGCTCTATGTTATAAGTGATGAAATAATACCTGAGACCCATAGGAAAGGGCATGAGAGATTTGCAACTCTTGGAACAATTTTGGGCGTCATAATAATGCTTTATTTAGACATTGTTTTTAAATGATCTTGACAGATTAAAAAAAATCCCGTATTATATACATTATACCTGTATATGGTAGGAGGTAAAATATGAAACTGAATGAAAAAACAAAAGAAGAAATTTTACCGAGAATAAGAAAGGTTAAAGGGCAGATAGAAGGGATAGAAAAGATGGTTCAGGAAAGAAGATACTGTGTTGATATAATAAATCAAATTACTGCAGTAAGGAGAGCCCTTGAAAAAATATCCCTTATGATAATGGAGTCCCACATAAAGACACATGTAAAAGAGGCAATAAAGCATGATGAAAAAAGTGATGAAATGATCAAAGAATTAACAGAAACAATCTTTAAATTTATAAGGTGAATATGGAAAATAAAAAGATACTTAAAATTAAGGGAATGGGATGCACTTCCTGTGCATTAAGAATAGAAAATAGTGTTAAAAAACTAAAGGGTGTAAAGGAAATTCAGGTTAACTTTATTGAGGAAAAAGCCCTTTTAAGATACGACCCAGAGATAATAAGTCTTGAAAAAGTTATTGAGAAAATAAGAGAGATTGGATATGATGCTTCTATTGAAGAAAAAGAAGAAGATGATGAAGGGAGATTAAAAAAATTAAAGAGGAAGATTATAATCAGTTTTCTCTCAGGGATTTTTCTCCTTTTACTTGGAGTATTTAAGAGCAGTTTATTTTTAGAGTTTATCCTTGCCACCCCTTTCCTTTTATATGTCTCATCAGATATATTCAAAAATGCCATAAGTGCAATTTTGAAAAAAAGATTAAATATAGAAGTTATGTATTCAATAGGAATTGGAAGTTCTTATATTTCAAGTTTTTTAAGCACATTAAAAATTTTGCCTCCCAATTATGTATTTTATGATGGAGTATTTTTTCTATCAGGTTTTTTACTTCTGGGAAAATTTCTTGAGAAATTTGCAAGAAAAAGGACATTTGAATCAATTAAAAAATTGATTGAAGCAACCCCAAAGGAGGCAAGGGTTTTAAATAATGGAAAAGAATTAAGATTAAAAATTGAGGATGTGCGTATTGGAGATATAATTTTAGTTAAACCTGGTGAAAAGATTCCTGTTGATGGAATAGTTGTAGATGGGGAAAGTTATGTTGATGAAAAAATGGTAACCGGGGAGCCAATTCCTGTTTTTAAAAAGAGAGGAGATAATGTTATAGGTGGAACAATAAATAGCAATGGAATTTTAAAAATTAAAGTTCAAAGGGAATTTAAAGATGCATTCATCTCTTATATAATTAGAGTAACTCAAGAAGCAATAAATTCAAAACCAAAAATTCAGAAAATGATGGATAAGGTTATTAATTATTTTGTTCCTTCAATTTTCATAATAGCCCTTTTATCTTATATATACTGGATGATAATGGGAGAAAAATTTATTGCCTTTTTATCTTTCATTTCAGTTCTTGTTATTGCCTGTCCATGTGCTTTTGGTCTTGCAACACCCCTTGCTATAACGATTGGGATTGGTAAAGGTGCTCAAAATGGAATACTTATAAGAAATGGAGATGCTATTGAAACTTTAAAGGATATAACAGCTTTTATTTTTGATAAAACAGGTACTCTCACAAAAGGCGAACCCTCTGTGAGCAAAATTATTACATATGGTTTAAATGAAAAAGATTTATTATTTTATGCAGGTTCAGTTTTAAAGAATTCTGAACATCCCATTGCCAAATCAATTTATGAATATATAAAAGAACTAAAGATTGGATTGGATGATGCTGAAGAATTTGAAGAAATAAGTGGAAAGGGTGTTAGAGGAAAGGTTTCTGGAAATGAGATTATTGTTGGAAATAAAAATTTTTTAATTCAAAATGGTGTAGAAATTGATGAAAAAATTGAGAGGGATTTAAAACTTTTAGAGGGAGAGGCAAAGAGCAATTTGATTATTTCTATAAATAAAGAGGTAAAGGGAATAGTGGCAGTCTCTGATGAAATAAAAGAAGAGGCAATTTATGTTATAGAGGAACTAAAAAAGATGAAAAAGAAAATTTTTATGATAACCGGAGATAATAGAAGTAGTGCAGAGGCTATTGCAAAAAGATTAAAAATTGATAATTTTTATGCAGAGGTTTTACCAGATCAAAAACTTGAAAAGATAAGGGAATTGAAGAAAAAAGGAGAGATAGTAGCTTTTGTTGGTGATGGAATTAATGACGCACCAGCCATTGCAGAAGCACATGTTGGGATTGCGATGGGTAAAGGTAAAGAGGTTATAATAGAAACAGGAGACATAGTAATTGTAAATGATTCACTTTATGATATAATAAGAGGAATAAAACTTGCAAATAAAACCTTTTCAAAAATAAAAACAAATCTTTTCTGGGCTTTGATTTATAATATTATTCTCATTCCCTTTGCAGCAGGATTCTTTTATACTCTTTTTAAAATTCCTTTTAGACCCGAATGGTCAAGTTTTGCAATGGCTTTTTCTTCCTTTTCTGTTGTTATGAATTCCCTTTTTTTAAAAAGGGTTAGATTATGAAAACCTGTGAATGTTCCACCTGTGAGATTGAGAAAAGGGTAAATGTAAGAAAAGAGTTAATTTTAATCTTTTCAGGTTCTTTTTTATTCTTCTTTGGTTTTATTTTTGAAAAAAAATTACATCATTTCTCAATTTTTGAATATTTAGTTTTTTTAACAGGTTATTTTCTAACGGGATACAATGTTCTTTTAAAGGCGATTAGAAATATATTTAAAGGCAAATTCTTTGATGAAAATTCTTTATTGAGTTTTGCAACAATTGGTGCAATTTTGATCCATGAATTACCAGAAGCCCTTTTAGTAATGCTCCTTTTTAAGATAGGTGACTTTTTAGAAAACATTTCTATTAATAAATCAAGAAAAAGAATAAAAGCACTTATTGAACAAAAGCCATCCCTTGCAAATTTAAAAATAGATAATAATAGAATAGAAAATATACCTGTAGAAAGATTAAAATCGGGTGATATAATAATAGTAAGACCGGGTGAAAAAATTCCTGTGGATGGAAAAATTTTAAAGGGTCAATCCCTTTTGGATATGAGTGCATTAACAGGAGAATTTGTTCCAAAAAGAAAAAGGGAAGGGGACGAAGTTCTTGCAGGAATGATAAATAATGGGGAAGGAGTTTTAGAGATAGAGGTTACAAGAGAGTTCAAAGAATCATATATTTCAAGAATTTTGAAAATGGTAGAGATAGCCGAAGAAAGGAAATCGAGAACTGAAAAGTTAATAACTAAATTTGCCAGGTATTATACTCCTGTTGTTTTTATTATTGCATTAAGCATAATGATTTTACCACCTATTTTTTTAAAAGAGTCATTTTCAAAATATTTTTACAGGGGGCTTGTACTTCTTATAATTTCATGCCCTTGTGCTCTTGTTATAAGTGTGCCCTTTTCCTATTTTATAACTATTGGAGTGCTCGCTAAAAAAGGGATTCTTGTTAAGGGTGCAAATTTCATTGATGCAATAAGGAATGTAAAAACAATAATTTTTGATAAAACAGGGACTTTAACGGAAGGTGTTTTTGAGGTAATAGATGTTAAATCCTTTAATGGATTTAAAAATGATGAAATTATTAAATTTTCAGCATATGCAGAATTCTATTCGAATCATCCTATAGGAGCTTCCATAAAGAAAAAATATAAGGGAAATTTTGATTTATCTTTAATAAAAAACCACAAGGAGATTGCAGGGCTTGGTGTTTTTGCAGAAGTTTCTGGAAAAAAAATATTTGTTGGAAATGACAGATTTTTACATGAAAATGGAATTGAACACAAGTTATGTATTGGTGAAGGTATTACTGTTCATGTGATTATTGATGGAATCCATGCTGGATATTTTGTAATTTCTGATAAATTAAAAAAAGAAGCGAAAGAATGTGTTTTGTTTCTTAAAAAGGAAGGAATTAAAGTAGGTATGCTTACGGGTGATAATGAGTTTTTTGCAAAAATGGTGGCTGAGAGGCTCAATCTTGACTTTTATAAGGCAGGACTTTTACCATCAGAAAAACTTGAGGAAATTGAAAAAATAGTTGAAAAATCAAAGGGAAAAATTGCATTTGTGGGAGACGGAATAAATGATGCACCATCAATAAAAAGAGCAGATGTTGGAATTGTAATGGGTGCTCTCGGACAGGACATTGCGATAGAAAATGGGGATGTAGTGATTATGAGTGATAGTCTCTTAAAAATACCCGAATTTTTAAAAATTTCAAAAAATACAAAGAAAATAGTATTAGAAAACATAATATTTGCCTTATCCATGAAAATATTTTTAACGGTCCTCGGTTCTATTGGAATTGCAGGAATGTTTTCAGCAATATTTGCTGATATGGGTGTTCTTTTAATTGTTTTATTAAACTCAATGAGGATAATAAAATAAAGGTTTTCTTATTAATATTTTCTTAAATCTTCATTCATATACTGGTTGATATTCTTAATATATTCCCATTATAATATTTAAAAATAGAGGAGGTAATTATGGATATTTTTGAAAAATGCAAGAATTTAACTCCTTTGAATCCACTTTATGAAGCTAAAGTTGCAATTGAAAAAGGTGTTTACCCTTTCTTTCTTCCCCTTGAAAACAATGAAGGAACCGAAGCAATATTCAATGGGAGAAGGGTTTTAATGTTTGGTTCAAATAATTATCTTGGACTTACAACTGATAGAAGAGTAAGGGAAGCAGCAATTGAAGCAATTAAAAAATATGGGACAAGTGTAACAGGTTCTCGCTTTATGAACGGAACTTTAAAGATTCATCTTGAACTTGAAGAAAAACTTGCAGAATTTTTAAGGAAAG
>JBDRZD010000051.1:0-10973 GCA_039803745.1 Caldifarciminota bacterium | reverse complement strand
GAGACAAATGGTGATAAAAAGAAAACGGCAAAAATTTTAAAAATTTCAAGAAAGACCCTTTATAAAAAATTAAAGGAATTAAAAATTGAATAAGTTTTGTAAATTGTTTTTTCTTTCTTTATAATAATAAAAATTTTTAGGAGGTGTGATGAAAAATTTTAAATATATAATAATATTTTTTATTTTTTTCTTTTTTACATGTGCGAAAGAAAGACCAAGGGATATATTCAGAAAAATAAATAATGCGATAAAGAAAAGCGATATAAATGCTTTAAAAAATTGTTATACTGAAGAAACCCAAATTCTTTTCTCAAAACTTGACGAAGCACAAGGTAGCCAAATCCCCTGGTATGAGCAAATAATTCAAGCAGGGGTTCAGGAAGAGCCAAAAGTAATAAAAGAGAAAATAGAAAAAGATAGGGCATTTTTGACAATTGAGCATCAGAATAGGCAGGCAAATATTTCTCTTATAAAAGTTGGAAATGAATGGAAACTTGATCTAACAAAAGAACTCACTTTTATATTAAATATAATTGAACAGGAGAAAATGAGGGAGGAGAAAGAAAAGACAGAAAAAAAATAATTGATTTTTAGCTTTGTTTTATTTTAAAATTTATTTCTTATGAGTGAAATAAGTCCAACAAGGATGAATTTGCTTTTAAAGAAAAAACAGGTGGAGGTTGCAAAATCAGGAGCCGAACTTTTAAAGAATAAAAAGGATGCACTTCTTGTGGAATTCATGAAAATGCTCCCTGAGATATTAAAGAAAAGGAGGGAACTTGAAGAAAGTACAGCAAGAGCAATGAGAACACTTTTCTTAACTCTTGGAGTTGATGGAGCCGAGGAAGTAAGGTCTGCTTCTTTCAGCGCAAAAAAAGAATATTTTGTAAAAGCCTCTGAGATAAAACTGTGGGGTGTTAAATTTCCAGAAATTATTCCCACTGATGGAAGAAAAAGCATAATTTCAAGGGGATACTCTCCTTTAAGTATTACTTCAAGAATTGATGAGGCTGCTGATGATTTTGAAAAATTACTGGATGACCTTGTTAGAGGCGTGCCTCTTGAAATAAAAATGAAAAGGATAGGGGAAGAAATTAAAAAAACTACAAGAAGGGTTAACGCTCTTGAACAGAAAATAATTCCCGAGATTAAAGAGCAGATTTCTTATATAAGAAGGGTTTTAGAGGACAGGGAAAGGGAGGATAAGTTTAGATTAAAAAGATTAAAGGCTAAAAGGGGAAAATAAAATGCTGATGCAAAAACTGAGAGAAAAAACAAAATTAATCTTATGGATTGTAACAATAGCATTTTTAGGCTGGATTTTACTTGATCTTGGTATGGATATAGTTGGTGCAAGAATTAGAAAACCTTATGAGATGGGTTTTATAGCAGAGGTTGATGGATTCAAAATCCCTTACGATTTTTATAGGGATATTCTTTACAGAATGTTACAGGATTCTTCAAGGAAAAAAGGTGAATTAACAGAGTTTGAGGAAAAAAATGTTGAGAGAAATGCGTGGCTTAAAATGATAGAGGAAATAAGATTTAAAAAAATAATAGAGAAAAGGAATCTTTTTTTAAGTGATTCAACTGTTTTATTTTTACTTTTAAATTATCCGCCTCCTCAAATTTACAGGGACACCTTTTTCAGACGTGGTGACACCTTTGATATTAATAAATACAGGCAGTTTATTTTAAATCCCTCAAATTATCAGTTTGCATTAGAATATGAAAATTTAATAAGGGAAACTTTTCCAAAGGAGATGATGAGATTTGATTTTATGACTTTAATTCACCCAATTCCAGAGGAGATAATAAATAATTTAAAAAGGAATAGAACAGAATATCAATTTGAATATGTGCTTTTAAATCCATACCGATTTAATTTAGAAGAAGAGATAAAGGATGAGGAAATTTTAAATTATTATAATTTACATCCTGAGGAATTTAAAGAAGAAGGTATTGTTAATCTTCTTATGGTTATATTATGGAAAAAACCTTCTCGTGAAGATACAAATTCAAAAGTCCTTGAGGCAAAAAGTATAAGAGATTTGATAATTGGTGGAACATCTTTTGAGGATGCAGTAAAAAGTTATGCAAGTTCTGATACTCTCAAAAAAACGAATGGTTTTTTAGGTGAATTTAAAATAAGCGATTTTCCTGAAAATATAAAGAATATTCTTGATACATTGAAAAATGTTTCTGAGCCAGTTCTTTGGAAAGGCAAATTGTATATTTTTAAAATAGAAAAAAGGGAAAAGGACAAAATTTCTCTTAAAGGAATAGATTTTATAATAAAAACATCTGATGCAACAAAAGCAGGATTAAGGGAAAAATCTTTAGAATTTTTGAGACTTATTAAAGAAATTCCTTTTGAAAAGGCAGCAGATTCTTTGAAACTTGAGATTAAAGAAACAGGACCTTTTCCATTAAATTCTAATTTCATACCCTATATTGGTGAAAATAAAGATATTAAAGAATTTGTAAATAAAGGTAAGCCCGGTGATATAAGTAAATTAATATGGTCTCCTGATTACTTCGTTATATGTAAGATTAAAGAAAAAAAAGAAGGAATTTTAAAAGAATTTAAAGATGTTAAAGAAATTATAAAGAGGAAAATTGAGATAGAAAAAAAGAAGGAGAAAATTCTTCTTGAAGCAAAAAAAATAAGAGAAGAATGGATTTCAAAGGGCAAACCCGAGATAAATGAAAATTATGCAATTTTCAATAAATTTGAATCCTTTTATATTCAGGGAATATTTCCCGGTCTTCCAGAAAAGGGTAAGATTGCGGGTATTCTTGAAAATTTAAAAGAAGGTGAGGTTTCAGAGCCCGTTCTTTTCAAAAATAATCTCGTTTTGATAGTAAAATTATTAAAAAAGGAAATTCCTGATGATAAGGAGATTCAGGAGAATTTGCAGAATTATTTCCAAAATTTTAGTTTCAATCGTTTTAATAAAATCTGGAATTCATGGATAAGGGAACTTCAAAGAGAGGAAGGGATAAAAGATTACAGAAGTTATTTACTCTATTAATTCTTTTCCTCCCTCTTTATTCCTACGAAAGAATATATGTTAAAGAGGTTCATTTTGAAGGGAATAATAGAATTTCAGATAAGAAACTAAAAGAGGTCATTGGATTTAAAGAAAATTCAAAAATAAGAAGGGGAGAAATTCTTCTTGGAATCCAGAAACTTGAGGATTTTTATCATTCACAGGGTTTTCTTGAAGCGAAAATCACAGGTTACAGGTTTTTACACAGGCAGGATAAATATTTTATTTATTATTACATTCATGAAGGAAATCAAAAAATCATTAAAAACATTGAAATTCAGGGTAAAGAAAAAGAAATTTTAAATAGAATATCTTTTCCAAAACTGCCCTTAACATGGAAAGATGAAACAGTTTATAGATTTGAGAATGATTTATATTTAACATATAAAAAAATGGGTTTCCCCTTTTTTGAATTTGAAAGAGAGATAATTGAACTTTTAGGAGACTCAATTTCTATTTTTTATAATTTGAAAGAAGGGAAAAGGGCAAAGATAAATAATATTTCTATTTCCGGTTTAAAAAGGGTTAGAAAGGAAATTGCTTTAAGGGAGATTGAAATAAAAAAGGGTGAATTTTTTAATATAGAAAAACTTGAGAACTCAATTTCAAATCTTTATTCTACGGGTCTTTTTACCAAAATAGAGTATGAAATATTGCCCCGAAATGATTCAAGTTTTATTGATGTTTCCTTTAAAATGGATGAGAGAAAGGAGAGAGTATTAAATATAGGGACAGGATATACATCAGAAGGTGACATAGGGTTGAGAAGTTCTTTCAGCCATTTAAACATTTTCAATAATGGTGGAAAATTTATTTTTGAGGTAAATTTACTTCAAAATTTAAAGTTCACAAGACATTTTGAAATAAATACAAGTTATATCGAGCCCTTTCCCTTTGGTTTTAGATTTCCTTTAAGTTTAACGATTTTTTATTATAAGGATAAGGATGAGAAGATTTTAAGAAGAGGAGGTGAGGCAGGAGTGTTGAAAAATATTACAAGGTATTTGCAGATAAATTCTAAATTAAACATGCAAAAAGTGGAAGGGAAAGAAGAGGGTAAAATTTATCTAAATTCCTTTACAATTTCCTTTATATTTGATGATAGAATAAATTTTATGGATCCTGATAGAGGTTTATTTTCACTGATCCATTTTCTCCAAGCCGGCAGTTTTCTCGGTGGAGAAGCGGATTTGAGGAAAATCTTAATTGATTTCTCTTTCTTTGTTCCTTTCCATTTCTCACTTCTTGCTTTAAGATTTAGAACGGGTTCTGCATTCCCATATGGTAGAACAGAGACCATTCCACTTTCAGAGAAGTTTCTTCTTGGAGGTGAAGGAAGTGTAAGGGGTGTTCCCCGTTTTGGAATAGGGGAAATTGATGAAAGGGGGATAAGGTCAGGAGATTATTTCATAAACAGTAATTTTGAGATAAGATTTAAATATTTAAAATGGAATTTTTATCCTGTGCTCTTTTTTGATTCAGGAATTTTAAAAAATAAGTTAATAGATTTAAAGTTTAAAAACTTTACAAATACAGGAGGAATTGGAATAAGAACAAAAATATTCAACATAATTTTAAGGGCTGATATTGGTTATAATTTAAAAAAATTTAATTTTAAAAGAGGTTTTTTATACCTTGGAATAGGGCATATGTTTTAAGGAAATCTATATTCAATCTTTATTTCAGGATAAAAGAGTTTGCTTCTAATTTCAAATAATTTTTTCCATATACCCTTTTTTCTTACAGGTGCTCTTATAAATTTTATTTCCTTTAATGAAAAATCCCTTTTTAAAACTTCTTTAAATTCCTCAAAACTCAAAACATCATCTACAAGACCAATTTCTTTTGCTCTTTTACCCGAAAATATGCTTCCGTCTGCAAATTCTTTCAATCTTTCAACAGGTATTTTTCTTTCACGAGTTACAGTTTTTAAAAATTCCTCATAAACATCCATAACAAAATTTTCAAGAATTTTCTCCTCTTCTTTTGTCATTTCCCTGAAAGGCGAACCTATATCCTTATATTTTCCACTTTTTATTGTTTTCTCATAAATTCCAATCTTTTTAAGAAGGTCATAGTAATATATTATTGATATTCTTGCTCCTATTGAACCCGTTAACGCATTTGGATCAGAAAATATCTTATCACCTGCACATGCGACATAATAACCACCGGATGCTCCAATTGTTTGAATGTAAGCATATATTTTTTTATTTGTTTTTTCTTTAAATCTTTTTAATGCAGAGAAAATCTCATAGGAACTTGATGCACTCCCTCCAGGTGAGTTTATATAAAGAACAAGCGCCTTTATAAACGGATTTTTTATAAAATATTCTATTTCCTTTAATTTATCCTCATGATCAATTATAATCCCCTTTATCTCTATTAGTCCTATATTTCCTTTGATTTGGGTGCATGAATAAAGAACTATTAATATTAAAAGAAATTTTCTCATAAATCACCTCCTATTTTTATTTTAAATAAAATTTCATCACCTTTTATAAGTTCAATTTCCCTTTCATCTATTTTTATAAAACTTTTATAAGTTGGAAAATCACCTGTATTTAAATAATATTTCCCATCCTTTTCCATAAATAAGGGAAGGTGAAAATGCCCTAAAATTACAACATCAAATCCTTCATCAAAATGCTTCAAAACTTTTGGTGGAATTTCATCAGGAACTTTCTTTTTTGAAGAGTTATGTCTTGAAATCCTTGAAAGTCCTTTTGCTATATAAAATCCAATATCAGGATGAATTAAATAAAATAAATTTGTTGTAATTCTATTCCTTAAAAATTTTGTTAAAAGATTCCCAAATACATCTTTTGGAAAATATCCATCTCCATGAGCCATCAAAATATTTTTATCTCCAATCTTAAATTTAAAAAAACCTTTTGTTATTTTCATTCCAAAAAATTCAAGAAAATCTCTTACCCAGAAGTCATGATTCCCAGGGGCAAAATAAAAATTTATTCTATCCTTTTCCTCCCATATTCCTGATAAAAATTTAAAATACCTTTTTAAAATCACTTCCTTATACTCAAACCAGAAATCAAATATATCACCGAGAAGAACAACATTTGTTTTATAAGGTAAACTCTTTATTATTTTAAAAAATTCATTTATTACTTCGTCATCTTTTTTTTCGTCTATTCCTAAATGAAAATCAGCAAATACATAAAATTTTTCCATTTACCTTCTTATTTTCTTTTTTAATTTTTCAATTTCCTTTTCAATTTTTTTCTTCACTTCCTTTTTTGTTTCTTTTTCTACTTCCTTAAAGGTTTCTGGTGGATAAATCTTTATCTCTGGATTATCATATTTTCCATCTATTTTTAAATTGAGGGGCAATTCTTTAATATTTGCAGGTATAAAGGGAAATATTTTATTTGCCCTTATTCTTTCAATATAATTCCCCTTGAAAATAAATTTTGCATTCATATCAATTTCACCCTTTAAAGAAATTTTTCCCTTTGGGAAAACTTCAAAATCTTTGCCCTTTATTTTAAAATCAGGGAAATCTATGAATCCCTTTTTTATAGTCATTTTGAAATCAATCCTCTCAAATTCAAGTTTTTCAAGTTCTTTAATCTTCAGAACCTCGGATATTTTCTTTAAAATATTGTTACCCTCAAAATATCCATTAATTATAAAACTTAAATTTTCGGAATCAAGGGTTTCAAGAATATTTTCAATATCCATAAATGTTTTAGAGTTTATGTTTAAAGTTCCATTTATTTTAAATGGGATAAATTTTAAATTTGGTAAAAGATATTTTAAATTGATGTCACTTGCATTTATATCCATAAAAAGAAAAAGGCTCCCCTTTTTTAAAGTAAAATTCCCTTCAATTTTTCCATTAAAGGCTTCACCCTTAAAATTTTCAATTTTTATAATATTCTCCTCACCTCTTAATTTAAATTTAACATTTTTAAGCAGATTATTTTCCTGAATGAATTCTTTTATAAATACATCAAGGTCAATTTTTAAATTTGGTGGTAAAAGAAAAGGTATTTCTTCTTTTTTCTTTTCTTCTTTTTTCTCTTCCTTTGGCATGATTTCATTCAAATTAAAATAATAGGAAGAAACATTTCCGGTTAAATTTATTTTTTTATCAAAACTTAATTCAATTTCTGCATTTAAATTATTTTTCCCGCTTAAAAAGTTTGCTTTCAATTTACCTTTCTTTTCATTTCCTGAGATATTTCCTTTTATTTCAAAATTTTTATCAATATTTGTTAATTTCTTTAAATTCCCTTTAATAAAAGTTTCAATTTCAAAACTTATTTCTTTTAAAAATTTTAAATAGCCATTAAATCTTGATTCAATTCCATTATATATTCCATTTGCTGAAAAAGAAAACCTTTCTCCTTTAAAATCCAATTCAAGATTTTTTAAACTCGCTTTTTCATTCTGCACATTTATTTCAATATCTTTACTCTTTATCTTTCCATAGATAAGTGGAATTTCTTCCCCTTTCAAATTTAAATCAATTTCAAGAAAACCTTTCAAATTTAAATCTTTTAAAAATTTAGAAAAATTTTGAATGTTGAATTCCTTTGAAGAAATATAGATGTTATAAGAAGTTTTTTGAGTTATAATACCCTTTAAAGCACCATTTATCTTTGCTTCATTATTCAAAAAATAAACTATTAATTCCTTTAAAAAAAGTGAATCATTCTTCAAATCCATATTGAATTCAAACCTATCAGAAATTGGCAAAATTAAGTTTTTCAATTTAAATTCAAAACTGTTCTTACCCTTTATTTCCAAAATATTTTTCCTTAAATTCCCCCTTAAAAAAAGGTTAAAATTTGATATCTCTATTTTTTCACCATCATATACATTAAATTTCCCATTTTTAATTTCAAGATTTTCAAGTAAAAAAACAAATGGGATTTCAGGAATTTCTTCTTTAACTTCCTTTTCCTTTATTTCTTTAGTTTTTACCTTTTTAATCTTATATTCAAGTTCAGGCTCAACTATTAAAACTTTTTCTATTTCTATTCTTTTAAATATAACTCCTAAAAATTTGAGTTTGAAAAAAACCTCCTTTGAAGAAATAATTTCCCTTTTATCTTCATAAAGTTTTAAATTTCTTAAATTTATTCCAATTCCCTTAAAGGATATTTCAGGATAAACCCTTTCAATTTTTGCTTCATATCCTGTTGCCTTCTTTATAGTTTCCTCAGAAAATTTCCTTATCCTTTCTTCACTTAAAAAAGATTTTATTAAAAAATAAAGAATTAACAAAAGGATAAAAATCAAGAATAGAAAAACACCTAAAATTATCAAGACTTTTTTCATATCTCCTCCTTTTTTAAAGGATTTTTAAATAAATAGTATAAAGCAGGAATGTTCCCAAATGCACAAACAAACCAGTAAAAAATTGAAACTAAAATTATCCTTTCATAGGGAAAATATTTCTTAAAAAAAATTAAAAAACCTGCTTCTCTTATACCAAAACCACTTATTGCAAATGGTATTACATTTAAAGCATTTATTATAGGAACAAAAGATAAGAATAAAAAAATATTTCCTTCTAAATTTAATGATTTTGAAATAAAAAAGGCTGTAAAGGAAAAGAAAATCTGAACAGGTATAGCAAGTAAAAGGGAATAAAAAACAAGGTCAGTTTCATTTTTATACAAATACATTGCATTATAAAATTTTGAAATCTTTTCAAGAATTTTATTTTTCATAAATCTTTCAAGAAATCTTTTGATAAAGGGAATATAGAAAAAGATGAGTGAGACAATTGATAATATCAAAAATATTAAGATTATAAAAAAAATTTTTTTATTTTCTTTAAAAGAAAAAATTAAGAAAAAGGAAGCAATTATAAATATTCCAATCATTCCTGTTATTCTATCAACTAAAACACTTGCAAAACCCTTTGCCTTACTTTCAGTATATTTTGACAATATGAATCCCCTTGAAATATCAACTCCCGCAGTTGCAGGTGTTATTATGTTTATAAGCATTCCAAGCATATAAACTTTAAATATTTCAAAAATTGAAATTTTCTTTGTTAAAAAAGGATTTAAAAGTATTTTCCATCTTAAAGATAAAAAAAATAATGTTATCCAGTAAAATATAAAGGAAATGAAAAAATAAAAATAATTTATTTCTTTGAGACCTTCAAAAAAATAATTTAAATCAAGCCTTTTAAATATAAAAAATAAAATTAAAAAAGAGAAAATTATTCTAAAAATAAGAAAAAAGATTTCCCTTACCTTTTTTGATACCATAAATTATAAAAGGATTTAAATTCTTCTGATTCCAAAATTTTAAAATAAAATTCTTTATTTTCTTTATAAAATTCAATTGTTCTTTTAATTCCATCATAAAAGTTTATTTTTGGTTCCCACCCAAGTTTTCTTATTTTACTTGAATCAAGAAAATATCTTGCGTCGTGTGAAGGTCTATCTTTTACAAATTCATAAAAATTTTCATTTTTTCCCATAAGTTTCCCGATGACTTTAACAAGTTCAATATTCTCTATTTCAAATCCGCTACCAATATTATAAATTTCTCCAATTTCCCCCTTTTTTAAAACAGTGTATATTCCATAGGCAGTATCATTTACATGAATCCATTCCCTTTTCTGTCTTCCGTTTCCATAAATTGGCACTTTTTCATTCCTTAAAATCTTTATTATTGAAAGGGGTATAAATTTTTCAGGATACTGTTTCGGTCCATAATTGTTTGAAGGTCTTACAATTATAACCGGTAAATTAAAAGTTTTATAAAAAGATAAACAAAGTAAATCTGCTGATGCCTTGCTTGCTGAATAAGGACTTGTTGGATTCAAAACATCATTTTCTTTAAAACTTCCTTCAATTGAAGAACCGTATACTTCGTCAGTTGAAATCTGTATGAATTTTTTAACATTCTTATATTTTTTTAAAGTTTTTAAAATCTTATATGTTCCAATTATATCTGTGAAAATAAATTCTTCCTGTGAAATTATTGATTTATCAACATGGGTTTCAGCAGCAAAATTTAAAACATAATCAGAATATTCAAAAATTATATCAAGGATTTTTTCATCTGTTATAGAACCTAAAATAAATATGAATTTTTCCTCATTTTTTAAAAAATTTTCAATCTCCTTTTTAAAATCATCTTCTCTTTCAAAAACATTTAAATTATAACCCTTAATTTTTTCGTTGAATTTCTCATAAAATATTTTATTTAAAAAAACATTCCTGTAAAATCCCGAATCCGAATTATAAATATTAAACTGAACTTCAAAAAAATCCTTTCCTTCTTTTAAAGCAATTATTCTGCTTTTATCAATATAAGGTTTTAAATTAAACAAAAATCCTGAATAGGAAAGATTATCAACGCAGATTATCCTATAATTTTCATTAATTAAAAAGTCAATAAAATTACTTCCTAAAAACCCTGCGCCACCTAATACACATATTCTTTCCATCAATAATTTCTCCTTTCCCAGTTATAGGGAATTAAATCTGTATCAAATGGTCTTCTTTTCTCATCAGGATTTTTATAATTATAAACCTTATCAGGAATATTTATCACAAGAACCTCTTTTTCACATATATTTTTAAATCCATGCCATACCCTTTTTGGAATATGTATTAATAAAAGATTATGTTCTCCTATAAAAAATTCATTTATAATTCCCTTTGTTTTACTTTCTTCCCTTTCATCATACAAAACAAGTTTTATCATTCCATAAATGCATGCAATATTATCATTCTGATTTTCATGCATATGCCATGCCTTAATAACCCCTGGATAAGCAGTTGTTATATAAATTTGACCAAATTCATTAAAAATTTCATCATCCTTCCTTAAAATTTCAAAAAGTCTTCCCCTTTCATCAGGTATAACCCTTAAATTTTTAATTTTAACACCCTCAATGATTTCCATTTTAAAATTATAATGCTT
>JBDRZD010000050.1:0-11350 GCA_039803745.1 Caldifarciminota bacterium | reverse complement strand
TTTAATATTTGTATTTACTGTGTAAATTTAGCGAGAATCCATAAAAATTCAGAATTTTTTTCCAAAAATACTGAAAGTGAAGTTATAAGAAATGATTAGTATTAGCAATTTGAAAAATAAATTTCTTTTTCTTTATTATATATCTATGGCAAGGGTTTTGAATTTTTTTAAAGTTTTTCTTTTTATAGAATTTATAATATTTTCATGTAGAAGACCTGATAAAGAAAAGCCTTATGTTGATATAATATTCCCACCTGATGGATATGTTTTTTTGCCTGAAATTTTAAAGGTTAAGGTTAAAGCACATGATAATAAAGGAATTGAATTAGTTGAAATATATCTAAATGATACAATTAAAGTGGATACAAAATATAAGCCAGATTCTAATAATATATATTTCTTTTATATTGATTTTAAAAATTCACCTGATTCATCTTATTATTCCATAAAAGCAAGAGCAGTTGATGAGGCGGGTAATTTTTCTTTTTCAAAAAAGGTAAACATTTTAATAATTTATGGGAATCATCCTCCTTCTATACCTTCTCTTATTTTCCCACCACAAAATTATATCTTTAAGGAAAAAATATGCACCCTTATATTTAAATCAGAAGACCCTGAAAACGATACAATTTTTTACGATATTTATATCTCTTCTGATTCACCACCTTCTTTATACCTTCAAGATTATATTGATACAATATTTATTGATACATTTGAATATTCAAAAGAATATTATTGGAAGATAAGGGCAAAGGATAAAAAGGGTGGGGAAAACAAGTCCGAGATAAGGAAATTTAAAACATCTCCTCAAAATAATCCTCCCTATCCTCCCTCAAATCCAAGTCCTTTACCTTTTGATACCTTAGTTTGCCTTTTACCTCAATTTTCATGGACTTGCTATGATCCTGATGGTGATTCCCTTTGTTATGACTTTTATCTTGATACAAATATAGGTTTTGAAAACCCGATAATATTTTATCCTGATCTTAAAAATCCAAATTTTATTCCTTATGAGCCTTTGCTTCCTGGAGTTTCCTATTACTGGAAAGTGGTTGCAAAGGATAAAAGGGGAGGGGAAAGTTATGCGATATGGAATTTCAGGACAAAGAAATTAGAGGTTTTTGAAGTTTTTTCAAATAATATATTTTCAAGGGATTTGAAAATTATAGATAATTATCTTTATGAAATTGGAGGAGAAACAAAATATTTTTCCTTAAAAGTTTATGATATTACAAATCCATTAAATCCCTATCTTTTAAAAGAAATCCCTGTTGAAGAAATTCCATGGAGAATAGAGGGAAATGAAGGATTCTGTATAGTTATAGCAGGCTCTAATGGGGATAAGGTAAGAATATATAAAAGGGTTTTGCCTGATTCGCTTATTTTGATTTCAAATTTCAATTTAAGGGGATGGATAAATGAAGTTAAAATTAAAAATAATTCTGCATTTTTAATTGATAGCAAAGGAATTGTAAGGATTGAACTTACACAAAATCCCTATATTTATGATTCAATAAGAACAATTTATTCACCAATTGATTTTGATGTTTCATATAATTATATTTATACCTTAACTTCTCCATCAAACATTGAAACCTATTCTTTTTCCCTTAATTATATAGATTCAAAAAGTTTTAACATAGTAAATGCTAAGAACATTTCTTTTATTGATTCAGGAATTGTAATAACAACTTATAATTTGCCATCAGATTCAATTTATTTAATTTCTCTTTTTAATATGTTGCCTCAAAGTATTGTATATAAAACAAGGATTTCTGAAAGTGTTTATTCTTCAGATTATTTTAAACCTTTCCTTTTACTTTCAATGATTTCAAAAATTCAAATTTTTACCTATTTAAAAAAGAAAATTTATATCTCCTCTTATCCTTATTCAATATCAAATGTTTATGGCATGGAAAATAAAGATAGTTATATATTTATTTCTTCTTTTTCAAATAAAGGATTTTGTGTTTTAAAATGGATGGAATAAAGATAGGAATTGATACATCAGGTAAAATAACAAAAATAGGTTATAAAGAAAATGATAAATTTTTTGAAGTTACTTATGGTTCTTATCATTCCCATTCAGAATACATAATTTATTTATGGGAAAGAATAGAGGAGAGGATAAGAAATAAAAGTGTTATTTTTGTTGCAATTTGTTCAGGTCCAGGATATTTTACATCTTTAAGGGCAGGTTTTTCCTTTGCAAAGGCATTGTGGTTTTATAAAAAAGTTCCTTTTGTTGGAGTGAATACCCTTGATGCCCTTGCATATCCTTTTTTAAAAGAATATAAGGATTTGATTGTTTTTCTTGAGATTAAAAGCGACAAAGTTTTCTGGAAAAAATTTGTTGATGGTGAAGAAAGAGAATTTAAAATGGGAAAGATAAATGATGTTCCTATTATTGATAATTTTTTGTATGTTGGTAAAAATATAGAGATTGAAAGTAGGGTTTCAAAATGCTATCCAGTTGATACACCTTCAATTAAATCAATAATTGAAATTGGAGAAAATCTTTATAAAGAAGGGAAATTTCTTGATATGGAAAGAGCAGAACCATTTTATTTTTATTTTCCTGAATATGTCAAATCTTTTAATAAGGAAGGCTAAATTAACTGATATACCAGAAGTTCATAGTATAGAGAAGGAATCTTTTAAAAGACCATGGTCATTTGCCTCTTTTTTATTTGAACTTAAAAATCCTTTCTCCAATTTTTATGTTCTTGAGAAAGATAAAAAAGTAATCGGTTATTTTATATTGTGGGACATGGGCGAAGAGTTCCATCTTGCAAATATAGCAATTGAAAAGGAGGAAAGGGGCAAGGGTTATGCAAAACTTTTTCTTGATAAAATTCTTGAAATGGCAAGAAAGGAAAAAAAGGAAAGGATAAGGCTTGAAGTAAGGGTTTCAAATGAAAGAGCAATAAAAATTTATAAAAAGTTTGGTTTTAAAATGACAAGAATACTTAAAAATTATTATGGGGATGAAGATGGATATGAATTTGTTTATGAAATTGAGAGTAATTTATAATTAATAAACTTTTAAAAAGGAGAAAAAATGAAAATATTTGTTGATACTGCTAATATAGATGAAATAAAGGAACTTGTAAAACTTGGAATAATTGATGGTGCAACAACAAATCCCACTTTACTTTCAAAGGAGATTGAAAGGCAATTCAAAGATTTTAAATCTTTAAAAAAAGAAGAGATAATTCAGAAATCAAAAGAAATTCTAAGGGAGATATGTGAAATTGTTAAAGGTCCTGTATCTGCAGAGGTGATCGGGACAAAGGCAGGGGAAATGGTTGAAGAGGGTAAAGAACTTTCAAAAATTCATGAAAATATTGTAGTTAAAATACCATTTACATCTGAGGGTTTGAAGGCGACGAAGATTTTGAGTTCAGAGGGTGTAAAGGTGAATATGACCCTTGTTTTTTCACCTGCTCAGGCAATTCTTGCGGCAAAGGTTAATGCCTTTTATGTATCTCCTTTTATAGGAAGACTTGATGATATTTCCCATTTTGGAATGGATCTTGTAAGAATGATAGTTGAAATTTATGAGAATTATGGGTTTGAAACACAGGTTCTTGTTGCAAGTTGCAGGCATCCATTGCATGTTATAGAATCTGCACTTGCAGGTGCTCATATTATCACTGTTCCACCTGATGTGATAAAAAAACTTTTAAATCATCCTTTAACTGATATTGGACTTGAAAGGTTTTTAGCAGATTGGAAAAAAGTTTTAGAAAAATGAAAAGAATTTATTTAGTTTTAATCTTTGTTTTTGTTCTAATTTTTCTTATCTTTCTATTTAAACCTAAAAATATAAGGGGCAGTTTACCTGAACCCACTTTAAAGGTAGAGGAGAGGATTAAAAAAGAAAGGGAGAATGCTATAATAAATGCAGTTAAAAAAGTTCAGGATGCTGTTGTTTCAATCACCTGTATTAAAACAAAATATGTAAGAGAATTTTCCCCATTTTTTGAAGACCCTTTTTTTAAAGAATTTTTTGGTGAACTTTTCCCACCAAGATACTATACCCAAAAAATAGTTTCTCAGGGTTCGGGATTTATTATTTCAAAGGAAGGTTATATTTTTACAAATGAACACGTGATAAGAGAAGCAGATACAATCAAAATTACATTGCCTGATGGAAGGATATTTGATGCAAAACTCATAGGTAAGGACTATTCCTTTGATATTGCCCTTTTAAAAATTGAAGGTAAAGATCTTCCTTGTGTAACTTTAGGAAATTCAGATTCCCTTTTAAGGGGTGAATGGGTTATAGCACTTGGCAATCCTTTTGGATATTTATGGGAGGATGTACAGCCAACAATTACTGTTGGAGTTGTAAGTGCACTTCACAGAAATTTTAAGGGTTCAGAGGAAAGGGAATATAAGAATTTAATTCAGACTGATGCTGCGATAAATCCTGGTAATTCTGGTGGACCTTTATGTGATGCAGGAGGAAGGGTTATAGGAATGAATACATTTATAATCACAAAATCGGGTGGATTTGAAGGGGTTGGTTTTGCAATCCCTGTTAATCTTTTAAAAAAAGTGCTTCCCCATTTGATAAGGTATGGTGAAATAAAAAGAGGAGAGATTGGTATAGAAGTTGATAATATTACAGATGAAATTAAGAAGAAATATAACTTGAAGGAAAAAGAAGGGGTTGTTGTTATTTATATAGATGAAAAAAGCCCATTTCATGGAATTTTAAAAGAAGGAGATGTTATTAAAAAAATAAATGGTTATATAGTTAAAAATTTAAGGGATTATGAAATAAAAACTTATGATTTGCTTGAAGGTGAAAAAATAGAGATTCTTTATAAAAGAAATGGAATAGAGAAATTAGTTGAAAGATTTTTAAAAGGTAAAGAAGAATTTCTTGATTTGGGGATAAAAGTTGCTGATATTAACGATTATTATATTAAGAAATACGATTTAAGGGTGAAAAAAGGTGCCCTTATAATAAAAGTTAAAAGTGGAAGTTTTGCGGAAAACATGGGACTTGAGGAAGGTGATATAATTGTGAGTCTTAACGGTAATAAGATAGAAGGGAAAGAAGATTTTGAGAGAAATATAAGGAAAATAAAAAATTATATAGAAATGGTGATAGTTAGAGGAAGAAGTCAGTTCATTTTAGAATATAGAATAAGATGAAGAAATTATTTTTAATATTTTTTGGTCTGGTATTTTTTTTAAGTTTTATATTTTCTCTTTTAATATACAAATTCATTGTTAAGGAACTTCCACCAATTGAAATGATAGAGGGTTATAAACCCCCTGTTTCAACCCAGATTATTGATGACGAAGGTAATGTAATTTTTGAATACTATTTTGAGAAGAGAAAATATGTAAAATTGAATGATATTTCTCCTTATGTGATAAAAACATTTATAACACTTGAAGATAAAAAATTTTTTAAGCATTTTGGGATAGATCCTTTAAGACTTTTAAAAGCAACTTATAACAATCTTATTTCAAGAAGATTTGTTGAAGGTGCTTCAACAATAACGCAGCAACTTGCAAGAAATATGTTTTTAACAATGGAAAAAACGATAAATAGAAAATTAAAGGAACTGGTTCTTGCACTGATAATAGAGAGTAAATTTTCAAAAGATGAGATTCTTGAAAAATATTTAAATCAGATTAATTTTGGTAATGGTGTATACGGGATTGAAACTGCCTCTTTATATTATTTAGATAAAAAAGCAAAAGATTTGACACTTTCGGAGAGCGCATTTTTAGCAGCCATTCCCCGTTCCCCAACATACTATAATCCTTATACAAATTTTGAAAATACCATAAAAAGGCAGAAAAAGATTTTGAATCTCCTTTTCAAAAATAAGGTTATTACAAAAGAGGAGTATGAAAAAGCATTAAAGGAGAAGATTGTTTTAAAACCAAAGGAAAGCCTGAAAAAAAGATTTGCAGCCTATTATCTTGAGGAAATAAGAAAGTATATAGAAGGTGCTTATGGTGAGGATTTTATTTATAAAGAGGGAATTAAAATATATACTTCATTAAATAGTAATATTCAAAAAGTTTGTGAGAATGTGGTTGATAGTTTAATAGGAATTATTGAGAAAGGTGTGAGAAGAAAAGGTAAGAATGATACTTTACCACTTCAAATAGCAGTTGTTGCGATAGAAAATAAAACAGGAGAAATAAAAGCACTTATAGGGGGGAGAGACTTTTTTAAAAGCCAGTTTAACAGGGCTATTCAGGCAAAAAGACATATAGGCTCAGCCTTTAAACCTTTTTATTATCTTGCCGCTATTGAAAATGGATACTTGCCTACTGATTATCTCTATGACCTTCCTGTTACTATTGAAGATGACGGTTCCGGTAAGCCATGGTATCCTGGAAATTTTGATGGAAAATTTATGGGAAGAGTTACTTTGAGGCAAGCACTTGCTCATTCAAGAAATCTCGCTTCTGTAAGGCTTCTTCAGGAAGTAGGAACTTCTACTGCAATAGAATATGCGAGGAAATTAGGTATTGAATCTTATGTTCCAAATGTTTTATCAATATCTCTTGGTGCTGCTGAACTAACTCCACTTGAGGTAACCCATGCCTACTCAACAATTGCGAATTATGGTAAGAAGATGGATTTAATTATGATTAAAAAAATAGAGGATGAATATGGTAATATCATTTTTGAAAGAAAGCCATCAGGAAAACAAGTTATTGACTCTCAAAGTGTTTATATTTTAATTCATATGATGAAATCTGTAATGAATAACGGGACAGGAGTTGAGGCAAGAACAAAATATGGATTTTATTTGCCATGTGCAGGTAAAACAGGAACAACTGATAATTTTACTGATGCGTGGTTCATAGGATTTGTTCCTGAAATAACAATTGGAGTATGGGTTGGTTTTGATTCATTAAGAACAATTGCATACAATGCTTCAGGTGCATTATTTGCTCTTCCTTTTTGGACAGAGATAATGAAGAGACTTCCTTTAAAAGGGGAGGATTTTAAAATTCCTTCTGGTATCGTAATTGATACAGTATGTGTTGAATCAAATCTTAAAAGGACTCCTTATTGCCCAAAAGTAAGAGAAGAGGTTTTTATAAAAGGAACAGAACCACCAGGCAATTTCTGTAATATTCACACAAAAGAAAAAGGCGGGGATACGAAGAGAAGGATTGAGTTTTAATGCAAATTTTATTTATTTTTTTGAAAAGTTTATTTTTAATACTTTTTTTAATTTTTATTATTTTTATTATTTTTTATCTGGAAAGAAAATTTTTAAGGTGGTTTGGTAAAGAAAAAGGTTCAGAAAAAAAAGAGATACTGGAGATTTTTCAGGTTATCTCAGATTTTTTAAAACTTTTATTTAAAAAAGAAATTTTCCCTGAAAAAAGAGATAAAGTTCTTTATCTTTTTGCACCTTTAATTAGTGTTATATTTTCCTTTACACCCTTTGCATTGATTCCGATAGGCAAAAAACCTTTGATTCAGGATATGAACATTTCTTTACTATTTGTTATTTTAATTTTATCTTTAAGTATTTATGGAATAATTTTTGCAGGTATTTCTTCGGGAAGCAAATATGCTCTTATAGGGTCTTTAAGAGCCTCTCTCAATTTTTTAACCCTTCAAATTCCTCTAATCCTTTCAATAATTGGAATTATTATTCAAGCAGAAAGTTTTTCATTGAGGGAAATATTGGAAAAGCAAAAAGTCCCCTATATTTTTCCTCAATTTTTAGGCTTTTTAGTCTTTTTTATTTCTTCACTTGCTTATTTAAAAAGAACACCTTTTGATTTTTCAGTAGCAGAATTTGAAATTGCAGGGGGATATAAGGCTGAATATTCAGGAACAAAATATGCTTTTTTTTTATTAAGTGAATATGCGGAAATTTTATTCATTTCCTCTTTAATTACAATACTTTACCTTGGAAAAAATAATTTCTTTTCATTTTTGTTAAAAACCTTTATGATAATTTTTATTTTTTTCTGGATAAGAGCATCGCTTCCAAGAATTAAATTTGAGCATTTCATAAAATTTTCATGGAAATATTTAATTCCTTTGTCTTTTTTAAACTTAATAATAGTTTCAATATTTAAAACTATAAAATGATCGGTCCTATTTTTTTAATGCAACCAATACCTTATCTTGGTGAAAAAATAGATGAAAACTGGATTGCTGAACCAAAAATAGATGGATGGAGAATGCAAATAATAAGATATGAAGATGGGAGAGTAGAATTCTGGGGGAGAAGACTTGAAAAAAATCCTAATTGGACAAATAAGTTAAAAAGATTTGTTCCCCTTGTAGAGAAATTTTTGCCTCCTGAATCCATACTTGATTCTGAAATAACTGATGAAAGGGGAAGAAGATATATTCCCAGTATATTTACAGATAAAAAAGATTCAAAACCAGTAATTTATGTTTTTGATGTAATATTTCTTGAAGGAAAAGAAATACATAAATTGCCTCTTAAAGAAAGAAGAAAAATTCTTGAAAAAATAAATTTTATACCTCCTTTTTTTATTATAGAACAATTTGAAATAAAAAATAATATTGAAGAATTACTTAAAAAAGTGAAAGAAAACAATTGGGAGGGAATAATTTTAAAACATAAAGATTCAACCTATGAGATAGGAAAAGGAGCACCAAGAGCAACAGAGTTCTGGAGGAAAATAAAATGAGGGAAAAAATACTTGAAATAATAAATAAAGAGAGTATTGATGATAAAGAATTTAATGAATTTGCCCTTGAAATTTTTGAATATGAATATAAAAAAAATGAATTTTATAGAATTTTTTGTGATAAAAAGGGAAAAAATCCAAAAAATGTCAAAAATTTTTATGAAATTCCGCCTTGCCCTCAAAGAGCATTTAAATATTACCCCCTTTATACAGAAAATATAAAGCCAAAATATATATTTTTTTCAAGCGGAACAACAGAAGGAATAAAGAGCAAAAGATATATATTTTATCCTGAAATATATAATGAAGTGATTTATAAAAACTTTAAAAAATTCTTATTACCTGATTTAGAAAAAATTAAGATTTTTGTATTTTTTCCTGATTTTGAAGAACTTAAAAATTCTTCCCTTTCTTATATGTTTAAAAAGATTTTTGAAAAATTTGGCAAAAAAGGAAGCGAATATTTTTATAAAAATGGTAAATATCTATTTGATGAATTTTTAAAAAAAATTAAAAAAATTGATGAACCTGTCGCACTCCTTGGCACCTCAATCTCTTTTTACTATTTGATAAATTATTTAAAAGAAAAAAAATTAAAAATAAAATTGCCTGAAAATTCAAGAATTCTGGATACAGGAGGATTTAAGGGTTTAAAAATTACTATAAATCAAAAGAAGTTATATAAAAGTTATAGTGAATTTTTAGGAATAGAAGAAAATTTTATTGTAAATGAATATGGAATGTGTGAATTAATTTCCCATTATTATGATGTAAATTTAAAAAATTATTTTGATAGAGAAAAAATTTTAAGGTATAAAAATGGTCCTTGTTGGGTAAGGTGGAGGATTGTGGATCCTGAAAGTTTTGAAGAGAAAAAAGAAGGGGTTTTAATTCATTATGATCTTGCGAATTTTGATTCCTGTATAGGGGTTATGACAGAAGATAAAGGTAAAAAATTTAAAGATGGATTTATTTTAAAGGGAAGGATAGAAAATTCTTTAAGGGGATGTTCAATTTTGAGTGAATATGGAAAGACTTTTTGAAAATTCGGGAAAATTAAAAAGGATTTCAATTTATGAAATAATAGATTTCATTTCAAATGTTTCAAAAAATTTTATTGAATCAGAAAATTTTGAAAAAATTTTAAAAGAAATTTCTAAAAATACAGATTATTCTGAAGAAATTGTTAAAACAGGAATTAAAAATGCCTTTTTGCCATTTCAAGATAAAAAAAATATTAAAAAAATTTTAAGAATTGAAATAGGAAATGAAAAATTTCTTGATGAATGGATAAAAATAGATAAAAATATTTATTTAAAAGCAATATCTCCTCCTTTTATAAACGCAGTATTTTCAGGAAATATTCCAGGAATAGAAATAGAGGTGATTTTTCCTGCTCTTTTATCAAAAACATGTATCTATGCAAAACCTTCATATAAAATGCATTATTTTTTAAAAGAATTTAAAAATTATCTTGAAAAAAATTTTAAAGATTTTTCAAATTTTATTGAAATTGAAATATTTAAAAGAGAAGAGGAAGGAGAATTAATAAGATTTTTAAAAAATACAGAAATTTTAGTGATTCAGGGTGAAAAAAGGAGTATAAATGAGATAAAGAAATATGTTTCTGAAAATGTTAAGGTTATTGAATATCCTTCAATGTTTGGTGCTGGGATTTTAAAATTTAAAGATTTTTCAAAAGAAATTTTAAAAAATTTATCACTTGATATTTTTTTATATAATCATAGGGGTTGTATGAGTCCATTTATAATATTTATTGAAGAAGGTATTGATTTTGAAGAATTTTGTGTGATAATTGATAAAAATATAAAAAGTTTAAAAGAAAAATTTAATGCAAAAGAAATAAATTTAGATGAAAAAATAAGGAGGAGGCAGATTGTTGATTCATTACTCTTTGATAAAGATTTACTTATAAAAGATTTAGAATTTAAATTTATAAAAACTAAAAAAATAATTGATTTATTCTTTCCAGGAATTATTCAGGCGATTTATTATAAAAAAGTTAGTGAAGTTTTTGAACTTCTTTTCCCTTTTAAAGATTTTTTACAGGCTTTTTCCCTATCCTCTTATGATAGAGAAATTGTTGATTTTGTTTCAGAAAAAACATCATGTATAAGAATAACAAAATGGGGTAAAATGCAATTTCCGGGAATATTTTTCCCAAATAAAGGAAATTTTGGGATAAAGCAATTTATAAAATTTTGTGTTTTAGAAAAATAAATTATTTAACCGGGAGGAGGTGGAACTTCTATTTCTTTTCTATATATAAGAAAAGGGAAATAGGAGCTTCTTATTTCTAATATATATTTTCCATAATGGGGCACTTTTATACATGCTTTCATTAAATATTCACATGTGCAATCACACCCTTCCCCCACCTCATCAATTCCGTCGTCTTCATATAATACGATTGTATCATTAATATTATAAAGTTTTAAAATAAGGGAATCAGGACAGCAGTTCAAATTTGCGTTTTTGTGTGTTATTTTGACTATTAAATCTTTAATTTCTATTTCCACAATTGCAGTTTCTACTGAAGATACATTATTTTGAATACAGGTATCAGAATAAGAGTAAGATATCAATTCAACTTTTTTATTTTTTTCATTTTGGTGTTCACAGGAAAAAAGAAAGGCAAAAATTATTAAAAAATAGG
>JBDRZD010000049.1:0-11870 GCA_039803745.1 Caldifarciminota bacterium | reverse complement strand
AAATCTATTTCAATCTTTTCTTCAAAATTTATCTCTTCACTTTCCTTTCCTTTTAATCTGGAAATTATTTCCGGTAAATAAATTCTTTCACTTTCAAAAACCTTTTTAATTTCCTTTATATTGCAAAAATTATCCATAACTTTTACTTCTTTTTCATAAAATGTTTTTAGGGGAACCACATTATTTGATAAATCTGCATGCGTCCCATTAAATGAATCAAAAACAAATATTTCGCATTTTTCAAAAATATTTTTTAAAAATTCTTCATCCTTTATAAATAAAAATGGATTAACATTAAAAATCATCACAAATTTTATCATACCATTTTCAACTTTTCTTTTGAATTCATAAATATCTATTATTGGAAATTTTTTATTTAAAAAATATTCTGTATTCTGCCACATTCTCAATATTAAAATTTTCACTGGAAATTTTATATATTTAAAGGAATAACATAATTTCTGGATTTCAAAGGGTATAAAATCTTGATAGATAACAACCAATTTTTTTGAATTTATGATACTTTTAACAATTTTAGAAAATCTTCCCTTTTCAAAATTCAACTCTTTTAAAATATTATCCTCATTTAGGTTTTCTATTTTTCTTAAAAAAAGAAAGGAATTCAAAAATTCCTCCTCAATCTCCTTTTTAACCCCAAACTCTTTATACAATTTTTTAAATAAAACCTTTAAAATCTTAAATGTATTATTATCTATTAATAAGAAATCATTTGCTTCTCTTTGAATCTTCCCCTTTTCATAAGAGAGCGAAAATAAATTCACTTTTTTAAATTTTCTCAATCTTCTTAAAATTTCAAATCCGATTACAGGATGGGAATTAAAGAAATCATAACCTGTATGTAAAATAAATGTATTATCCTCTATATCTTCTATTTTGAAATTAGTTTTCATTAAATTAAAAGAAGTATCAAAAAAACCTGGAACAATCAAAAAATTTTTTATTCTTTTTTCATTTACAAAAAAATCTTTTAAAGAGTCAATCTCCTCATTACCCATATTAAGGGACAAAATGATTCCTGTTTCTTCACTTATATATTTTTTTAATTTATTTTTTAAATTTAAAACTATTTCATCCATATCTATCTCTTTCCACTTTCCTTCTATTTTTGCCCTCTTTAATATTTTATCATTTGAAATAAAATCCCTCCCAAATTTTGCATTATCACATATTACACTGTCAATTAATCCCTTATTTTGATATTTTATATCAAAAATTCTATCAGGTAAAAATTTTCTTCCTCCTTCATATGTCCTTGTTTTTGTTTTTTTCTTGATGTAAAGTCTTATTTCACAGAAAAGGGAGCAAAAAGTACAATAGGTATCAATTCTTTCTAAATCCCATGGTTTTGCATAAATTTGGGATATATTTTCTGAAAATGCACCTGTTGGACATATATCTATAAGATAATTCAAAAAACCCTTTAAAATATCTTTATCTTTTAATAATCTTACCTCTTTTTTTTCTTTATCAATTAAAATAATTTCACCTTCATTTAGCTCTTCATTCCAGAATCTATTACATCTTTCACAGAATATACATAGATCAGGATAGAATTTTATAAATGGTTCTATTTTATACTCTTTTATTTCTCTTTCATATTTATATTCTTCCAATTTTTCTCCATAAAGCAATGTATAATCCTGAAGCAAACAAATACCATTTTTATCACAGAGGGAGCAATACACTGGATGATTTAAAATTAAAGATTTTATAATATCTTTTCTTTTCTTTAAAACCCTTTCAGAATCTGTGAAAACTTCCATCCCTTCTTTTGCAAATTCGGAACAGGAATTTAAAAGTTCGGATTTTCCATTTATCTTAACTTCAACAACACATATTCCGCAAGAACCAGTTATTCTCAACTGGGAATGATAACATAAGACAGGAATAAATATATTATTTCTTTTTGCAACAGTATATATTGTCTCACCTTCATTGAATTTAAATTCCTTTCCATTTATTTTAATCTTGCCCATCATCTATCAACTTCAAAAGGAGAAACATCAAGGCTTCCTATGATTATAATTGAATCTGATATTGAATTTCCTGGTAATATGTATTCAAGAACCTGAAGGTTATAAAAAGAAGGGCTTCTAATTCTTACTCTGTGTGGTTTTGTAGAATTTTTTGAAACTATATAAAATCCAAATTCACCCCTTGGACTCTCAATACTTGAATACACCTCCCCTTCTTTTATATTTATTCCTTCTGCAATAACTTTAAAATGGGGAATTGTTTTAGGAGGAATAATATCAAGATCTTTAGCAATTATCTCTCCTTCGGGTAAATTTTTGATTGCCTGTCTTATAATTTTTATTGATTCCTTTATTTCTTCCATCCTTACAAAAAATCTATCATAACAGTCTCCCTTTTCACCTACAGGAATTTTAAAATCAAAATTATCATAAGATGAATAAGGAAAAACTTTTCTTATATCCCATGCAACCCCGCATCCCCTTAATACAGGTCCTGTTAATGAAAGTTCTAATGCCAAGTCAATATTTATGATCCCTATATCTTTTGTTCTTAAAATAAAAAATTCATTGTCATAAACAGTTTTCTCAATTTGATAAACTTTTTTTTCAAAATCTTCAAGAAAATCCAAAGTTCTTTCCATCCATCCCGAAGGTAAATCTCTTGCAACACCACCTATTCTTAAATATAAAGTTCCTTTTGGTATTACCTCTTCAATTAAGTTATTTAATCTTTCTCTCTCCCTTAATGCAAAAATAGAGGGAAGATAAAAGCCAAGATTATTTAAAAATGTTCCAAGCCAGAATAAATGAGAACTTATCCTTGAAAACTCTGAAATTATTACCCTTATATACTGGGCTCTTAATGGAATTTGTATATCAAGGAGTTTTTCAACTGCAAGAACATAAGAGAAACTGCCAGAAAATGGAGAAATATTATCAATTTTATGAGAAAGAATCATTCCTTGAATATAATTAAGATTTTCAAAAATTTTTTCAATCCCTTTATGAATATAACCTATCATTAATTCTGCCTTAATTATCTTTTCACCTTCCACAAAAAGTTTTATTCTGAATCCACAAGTTGATGGATGGTGTGGTCCTATATTTAATTCCATCATTCCTCTAAATCTTTAAAATCAGGACTCCGAATCTCAGAATCAATTTGAAAATCTTTTCTTAAAGGGAAACCTTCAAATTTATCCCATAAAAGAAGGCTTTTTAAATTTGGATGGTCAAAGAAATGTATTCCAAACATTTCATAAATTTCTCTTTCAGGCCACGATGCACTTTTCCATATTGATACACATGATTTAATTTCAGGTTCTTCCAATTTGCTTTTCACCCTTATTCTTCTTGAGAATTTGAAAGAATACAGATGATAAACAATTTCAAACCTCTTATCCTGAGGATAATGATCTATTGCAGTAATATCAGTTAAAAAATCAAAAAATAAAAAGGGATGCTCCCTCAAAAGTTTTAAACATTCAAAAAGAAAATCTTTATCCACAATTATCATAAATTCTTTTCCTTTTTCTTCAAATTCTATATTTTCTCCAAATTTCTCTTTAAGAATACTTTTAATCTCCTCTATCAAATTCCTTTCTCCTTTCTTATTTTTTCCTGGATCATATTAATTGCCTTGATTAAGGAATCAAAAGAAGGAGGGCAACCCGAAACATAAAAATCAACCGGTATTATTTCATCTAAACATTTTAAAACAGAATAACTTCTATAAAAAGGACCACCTGTTAATGCACAGGCTCCAAATCCTATCACCCATTTTGGATAAGGCATTTGCTCATATATTCTTTTTATAAAAGGAACCATCTTCTTTGAAATTGGTCCTGCAACTATCAGTAAATCCGCCCCTCTTGGAGAAACTTTTAAATCAAATTCCGAAGAAATTATTGATAAAATTTGAACTCCACAGCATCCTTGAGGAAATAAATTCACTGATAATGAAAGACTCCTTGACCATGAAACAAATTTATCCAATTTACTCCAAAATATACTCTTATTCAATTCCTTTTTCTCTTAAAATGTAAAAATAAGAAAAAAGTAAAATGAATAAAAATATAAGACCAAAAAATAAACCAAAAAATCCCATCTTTTCCAGTTTATAAGCCCATGGTAAAAGATAAACTATAGATGTATTTAAAATCAAAAATAAAATAACAATTTTGAGAAATTTTATTTCAACTTTTATATTTAAATTATAATCTGAAGGTGCGCCACCTTCATAAGGCGCTCCTTTATTTTTCTCTTCTTTTTTAAAAATAAGAATAAAAAAGAAAAAGGATAAAGTTAAAAAGTAAATCAAAAAATTAAAAAATTTCATAAGATTATTATTATATAGATAAACTTTTTATGGATTACAATCTCCTGAAGGTTTATATCCCCTTTTAATTGCCTCTTCTCTTGACTTAAAAATTATTCTATTTTTTTCCGCAATCCTTTTAGATGACGGGCACCAGAAGGCATGAAATTTTTTACCTTTTTTTGATGCCACATAATAGGGTTTACCCCATAATCCTTTTTTTTCTTTCTTCGCCTTTTCTTCTGCAATTTTTAATCTATGGAAGTATTTAAAATTTGGAGGAATAATATAAACCCAGGCAAACCCTCTTTTTAAAATTTCTTCATTCAAAAATTTTTTATCAAAGAATACATAGGCAAGAACTCTTCCATATTTATCATATTTCTGTAAATCATATTCAAGTTTAACTTTTTTGTTTAAAATTAATTCTTCAATAAAAATTGTTGCACTATCTGAAAATGGCTCGCCTTTCTCAGGGGCATCAATACCCAGAATCCTTACTTTTTCCCCATTTTCAAGAACAAATGTATCACCATCTATTACTCTATCAACATAAAGAGAAGAATTTGAGCAGGAAAATAAAAAAATGAATATAAAAACAAAATTTTTGAAATTCAAAATAATGGAGCTGGGGAGATTTGAACTCCCGACCCCCTGGTTGCAAACCAGGTGCTCTCCCGCTGAGCTACAGCCCCAAAAGATTTTAAATTATAAAGAATCTAATCTTTTATTTACAAATTCGTGTAAATCTCTTAAAAACAAAAGCAAATCCTTTAATTTTGAAAGCGGAAACTGAGTTGATGCATCACATAATGCACATTTTGGCTCTGGATGAACTTCTAAAAATAATCCATCAGCACCTGCTGCAATCCCTGCTCTTGCAATTAAAGGAATGAATTCTGGCATTCCACCCTCAGGTGCTGAAGAAGGTATTCCATACATTCTTACAGAATGTCCTGCATCAATCAAAACAGGATATCCAAAGGATTTGAGTATTTTAATTGAGCGCATATCAACAATGAGATTATTATAACCAAAAAAGTTTCCCCTTTCAGTCAAAATTATATTTTTATTTCCCTGTCTTTCTATTTTACCTATTATATTTTTAACACTATGAGGAGATAAAAATTGTCCTTTTTTAACATTTATTGGCTTATTTGTTTTAGCAAGTGCAATTGTTAAGGATGTTTGCATTGATAAAAAGGCAGGAAGTTGTAATATATCAAGGACTTCTTTTGCCTTTTCAACTTCATTTACAGAATGAACATCTGAAAGAACAGGCAATCCTGTTTTTTCTTTAACTTTTTTGAGTATTTCAAGACCTTTGTCAATTCCCGGCCCTTGATAACTTTCTTCTGAAGACCTGTTATCCTTTAAATAAGAAGATTTAAATATACAATTTATTTCAAGTTCTTTACCTATTTCTTTTATTTTCTCAGCAGTCTCAAATACTATATCTTCACTTTCTATAACGCAAGGACCACCAACAAAAAAGAAACTTCCCCCTCCTATTTTAAACTTACCTAAATCTATCTCTTTACTTTTCATTTACAGGTTGAGCAATTCCCTCCTGAACAGGAGGAGCAGGAACTTTTTGAACTTTCTCCACTTTCCTTTTCATTGCTATTTTTCTTATAATCAGTTGCATAAAAACCAGAACCCTTAAATATGAACCCAACTCCACCTGAAATTAATCTTCTCAAACTTCCTCCACAGTCTTCACATTTCTCAGGCTCTTTTTCTCTACCCATTAAAAAAAACTCTATTCTTTTCCCACAATTTTCACATTCATATTCATAAACTGGCATTCTTCCTCCTTTAGTATTCCTCTAAACCAGGAGGAGTTCCGGGTGTCTTTTCCTTTTCTTTAACTTCTGTAACAAGTGCCTCAGTTGTAAGTAAGAGGGATGCAACAGATGCTGCATTCTGGAGTGCAATCCTTTCAACCTTTGTTGGGTCAATAATTCCTGCCTCAATCATATCAACATATTGACCAGTATTTGCATCAAATCCAATATTTACATCCTTTGCTCTTTTCACTTCCTCAACAACAAGGGTCCCTTCATATCCAGCATTTTCAGCAATCCATCTTAAAGGTTGTTCAAGTGCCTTTTTAACTATCTCAACACCCAGTTTCTGGTCTCCTTTCAATTTCTTTGCAAGCTCTTCAAGAGCTGGTAGTGCTCTAAGGTATGCAACACCACCACCAGGAACAATCCCTTCTTCAACCGCTGCCTTTGTTGCATGGAGTGCATCCTCAATCCTTGCCTTCTTTTCTTTCATCTCTGTTTCTGTTGCTGCACCAGCATAGATTATTGCAACACCACCTGCAAGTTTTGCAAGCCTTTCCTGAAGTTTTTCCCTGTCATAATCAGACTTTGTTTCCTCTATCTGAACCTTTATCTGTTTCATTCTTGCCTGTATATCCTCTTTTTTACCATAGCCTTCTATTATTGTTGTATTATCCTTATCAACAACAACCTTCTTTGCCCTTCCAAGGTCAGAGATCTGAGCATTTTCCAGTTTTATTCCTTTCTCTTCTGATATAACCTGCCCACCTGTCAAAACTGCTATATCCTCAAGCATTGCCTTTCTTCTTTCACCGTATCCTGGTGCTTTAACAGCACAGGAAAGGAGTGTCCCCCTTATCTTATTTACAACAAGGGTTGCAAGTGCTTCACCTTCAACATCCTCTGCTATGACAAGAAGAGGCTTACCCGTCTGTGCCACTTTTTCAAGTATTGGTATTATTTCCCTTATATTTGACAATTTCTTATCTGTTAAGAGAATATAAGGTTCTTCAAGAACAGCCTCCATCTTTTCAGCATTTGTTACAAAGTAAGGGGATATATATCCTCTATCAAATTGCATACCTTCAACGACCTCAACATATGTCTCTATTCCCTTTGCTTCCTCAACAGTAATAACACCATCCTTCCCGACTTTTTCCATTGCATCAGCAACCTTTTTCCCTATCTCTTCATCGTTGTTTGCAGAAATTGTTGCAACCTGCTCAATCTCTTTCCTTCCTTTAACTTCTTTTGAAAGTTTCTTTAACTCTTCAACAACTGTTTCAACCGCCTTTTCTATTCCTTTCCTTACCTCCATCGGATTTGCACCGGTTATCATCATCTTATAACCTTCTTTTAAAATGTATTCAGCAAGAACAGTAGCAGTTGTTGTTCCATCACCTGCAACATCAGAAGTTTTTGAAGCAACCTCTCTTACAAGTTGGGCACCTATATTTTCAAAAGGATCTTTAAGTTCTATTTCCTTTGCAACGGTGACCCCGTCTTTTGTAACAGCAGGAGAACCAAATTTCTTTTCAAGAATAACATTCCTTCCTTTAGGACCGAGTGTAACCCTTACAGCCTTTGCAAGGGTATCAACTCCTCTTAAAATTGCCCTTCTTGCTTCATCGTTATATTTTATATCTTTTGCAGCCATATTCTACCTCCTTTCACTCTTCAATTATTGCAAGTATATCATCCTCTCTCATTATTAAATATTCTTCTTCACCAATCTTCACCTCTGTTCCTGCGTATTTTGAGAAAAGAACTTTATCACCTTCTTTAACTTCCATAGGAATTCTTTTACCATTTTCATCAAGTCTTCCAGGACCAACAGCAATAACTTCACCTTTTTGTGGTTTTTCCTTTGCAGTATCAGGAATTATTATTCCACCCTTTTTGACTTCCTCTTCCTCAATCCTTTTTATAAGAACCCTATCAGCAAGGGGTTTTACCCCGATTTTTTTAGTTTTTGCCATACTTAAACCTCCTTTAAGTTCAATTGACCTTGAAATGAAGAATTTAAATAATACTTTTAAAAAAAATTTTTGTCAAGAGTTAAGCAAGATAACATTCTGCCTCAGGATATTTATAAGGTAATTTTTTCTTTTTTATAAAGGCTGAATATAAGGTTAGCATTCCCGCTCTTCCAGAAAACATAAGAATTATAAGAATCAATTTACCATAAATTGAGAAATCATGTGCAAGACTTAAATTAGAAACTTTTGAAGAGCCTGTTGAAAGTCCAACTGTTCCAAGGGCACTGAATATTTCAAATAGTATTGGTAAAAATCCTCTATTGTTGTATACTTTATATTCTGTTATAAGTAAAAAGAAAAGGCTTATTAAAGAAAATGAGATATAAAAGAGTATGATTGAAAATGCTCTTAAAATTTCTTCCTTATTTACAAATCTCTCTCTTAAAATAACTTCTTCTTCACCTTTTATAACACTTCTTACCCATGCCGAAAAATAGGCAAAAACTGTTGTTTTAAATCCACCTGCTGTTCCACCTGGTGAACCCCCAATCATCATTAAAAATATTATAAAAAGAAGTGTTGAAGGATGGAAAAGAGATATGTTTATTAAATTAAAACCTGCTGTTCTTGGAGTTACTGCATGAAAAAATGAAATCCCTATTTTTTCAAAAAAATTGAAATTTGAAAGGGAATTTTTGTATTCCATTAAAAATATATAAATCCATCCCGTTAATATCAAAAAAATTGTAGTCTTTATTACAACTCTTGAATGATGCGATAATTTTCTTTTTTCCTTTTTAAATATTTTCATATAAAAATCATCAATTACAGGAAAACCCAATCCTCCAAGAATAAATAAAAAAGAAATGGGAAGATAAAAAAGAGGAAACTTTGAAAATCCTGATAAATTTTCTGAGAATGATGAAAAACCTGCATTACAAAAGGCTGAAACTGTATGAAATATTGAATGAAAAAGTGAGTATAGGGGTGAATAATTATTTATCAATAAAAAAATAAAAAAATAAATAAAAAAAACGAATTCAATAAATAGAGAAAAAAGCAAAATTCTTTTAAAGAAAAACCATACACTTGAAAGGTCTAATTTTTCAAAACTCTCAAGAGCAGTTAATTTTAAAAAATAGGGTATCTTCCTTCCCATAAGCCTTGTAATTAAAAATACAAGTGTTACATAGCCAAGTCCACCAATTTGAATTAAAATAAGAATTATAATTTTACCAAAAGGTGTGAAAAACTTTTCTGTATCCTTTACAATCAATCCTGTAACACATGTTGCAGAAGTTGCTGTAAAGAGTGCATCAATAAAACTTAAATTTCCTTTTCTTGAAAATGGAAGAAGCAGAATTATTGTTCCTGAAAAAATTATAAATAGGTACCCAAAGAGTATAAATAGTGCTGGTTTTATTTTTCTCATTTAGAAAGATTGAATTCTCTTGCTATTTCTTTAATTATTCTTTTTACATTTTTCTTTGAAAATAAAAATGAAACCCTGACCTGTGAAGGAAAAAATCCCTCAATATGCACTTCTTCTCTTGCAAATATTTCAAGCACTTTTTTAATTATACTGGTATCTTCACCTATTCCATAACCAATGAGTGACAAAATTGAAAGGTTTTTCTTTTTTATAAGATTTTCTCCTTTAAGTTCTTTTAAAAATTTTTTTAACAGATTCTCAGTTTTTTCATCCTCATCTTTTGAAACAACAAAACTCATATCAAACTTATTTTTTAAAGGGATTCCATGAAGAAAAATTTTAACATTTATTCCGTTTTCTGCAAGACGGGTTAAAACCTGAGAGACGTATTCTGGATTCAAAGGAACATCTTTCATTAAAAAAAGAGTATTATCCTTATCCAATGTCATCCCTTTTACTTCTCTTTTTTCCATATATTTTATTTCCTCAATAATAGTTCCTCCTTTTGAATTAAAAGAAGAAAGAACTTTTATTATAATCCCTTCCTTACCTGCAAGTGAAACAGCCCTATCATGCAAAACTTTTGCCCCATATTTTGAAAATTCAAGCATCTCTTCATATGAAAGTCTTTCAATCCTTTTTGGCTTTTTAAGTAATTTTGGATCAAAAGTATAAACACCATCCACATCAGTATAAATATAAACTTCTTTTAAATTCAATGCCTTTGCAATTGCAACAGCAGTTAAATCACTTCCTCCTCTTCCAAGGGTTGTTACCTCTTTTTCAAGACTTATTCCTTGAAACCCTGCAATTATGGGAACTTCTCCTTTTTTAATTGCCTCCTTAATTCTTTCACATTTTATATCAATTATTCTCGCATTTCCATGTCTTGTATCAGTTATTATTCCGACCTGTGAACCTGTGAATGACCTTGCAGGCACACCTTTTTCTCTTAGAGCCATTGCAAGTAGCGCCATTGATATTCTTTCTCCTGATGAAAGAAGCATATCAAGTTCCCTTTTATCAGGATTTTTTGAAATCTTTTTAGCCATATATAAGAGTTTATCTGTTGTATCACCCATTGCAGAGACAACAATTACAGGAAATATCCCCTCTTCTCTTAATTTTTTTATCATTGAAGCAATTCTCTTTATAAAATTTATTCTTGCAACTGAACTTCCCCCAAATTTTAATACTCTTATCTTATATTCTTTCAAGCCTTTTAATCCCCTCTTCTATTTTTTCGTCAGAAATTGTTAAAGAAAACCTTGCAAATCCTTTTCCACCTTCACCAAATCCATCACCGGGAATTATCAAAACTTTAGTATTTTTTAAAGTATCTATACAAAATTCATAGGAAGAATAAGGAGTTTTTATCCATATATAAAATGTTGCTTTAGGTTCAAAAAATTTTATTTTTTTTCTTTTTAAAAATTCTAAAATTTTCTCTTTTCTTTTTTTATAAATTTCTCTCATTTTTTCCCCTATCTCATCTATGAGCGCAAGGGCAACCATTCCTGCTTCCTGAATTGCACCAAATTGGGAATTATCAATTACTGATTTAAATTTTAATAAATTCTCTATTACTTTTTTATTACCGCAGCAAAATCCAAGTCTCCATCCTGTCATATTAAAGGTTTTTGAAAAAGAATGGAATTCAATAGAAAATTCCTTATTCCTATCATATTTTAAAATGCTTTCAGTAGGTTCTTTGTAATAAATTTCTGAATAAACAAAATCATTTACAACTAAAAAATCGTATCTTTGTGCAATTTTTAAAATTTCTTTAAAGAATTCTGGATTTGTTGTCTGTCCTGTTGGATTGTTAGGATAATTTATATAAAAAACCTTTGTTTTATTAAGAATTTCTTCAGGTATCAAGGATAAATCAGGATAGAAATCATTATCCTCTTTTAAAAATATTTCAAATATCTCTGCACCTGCCATTTTGCAGGAATTTTTATATGCAGGATAAGAAGGAGAAGGAATTATTGCATAATCTCCTTCATCAATGATTACATAAGGAAGATGGGATAGACCTTCTTTACTCCCTATAAGAATAAGAACTTCTTCATCTTCATTAAGCGCTACCTCAAACCTTTTCTCATACCATTCTTTTACTTTTTTTCTTAATTCTTTAAAACCCTGATATGGTGAATATTTATGATATCTTGGATTTTTTGCCGCCTTACAAAGTGCTTCAATTATTCTTTCATCTGTGGGAATGTCAGGATCACCAATTCCAAAATCAATAACTTCTTCCCCATATTCCTTTTTTAACCTATCAATTTCTTCAAAAAAATAAAGAGGAAATTTTTCAACTCTTTCTGAAAATTTCATAGTTAAATTTTAACT
>JBDRZD010000048.1:0-12769 GCA_039803745.1 Caldifarciminota bacterium | reverse complement strand
ATAGAAATAAATAAGTCAGAACTTGTTAAAATAAAATGTGATGAAGGACCCGAAGGAGATAAAAATATTGCAATTAAAGTTCTTGAAGAATTATCAAAATATAAAAATAAATTCTATGGAGCAGAAATATATATAAAGAAAAACATACCAATAGGTGGAGGGCTTGGAGGAGGTTCCTCAGATGCAGCATCTATTTTAAAAGCGCTAAATGAAATCTATCTTTTAAATTTAACAAACGAAGAAATGTATAACATAGCAAAAAAAATAGGAAGTGATGTTCCTTATTTTTTAGATTATGGAACAATGAAGGGAGAAGGAAGAGGAGATATCTTAGAAAATATTTCAACGGACTTTAAAGGGAATTTTTTCATATTTTATCCAGGTTTTGAAATAAATAGTGCATGGGCATATTCAGAAATTGATAAAATTTATGAAGATGAAGAAATGATTAAAAAGAAAGAAGAAAAATTTTATAATGTTTTAAAATATCTTGAAGAAAAAAAGTATGAGGAATTTATAAAAGAGATAGAAAATGATTTTGAAAAAGTGATTTTTAAATATTATCCATTTTTTGTTAAAATAAAAGACTTATTAATATCAAAAGGTGCAAAAAAAGTGATGCTTGCAGGTAGTGGTTCAAGTTTATGGGCTTATTTTGAAAAAAGAATTGAAGAAAATTTTAATTTTGGTTTTGGAAAAATTTTTTGGACAAAGAGTTTGAACTGGGGCGTCGTCTAACCGGCAGGACATGGGATTTTGGATCCCACAGTCGAGGTTCGAATCCTCGCGCCCCAGTTAAAAGAAATTATGGAGAAAAAAATTCTTTTAATAGATGAAAGTGAAGAGATTCACGAATTAATTGGAAAATTTTTAGAAGAAAAAGGATGTAAAGTTTATCATTCTTTTGATGGAGAAGAAGGCATAGACAATATATTTAAAATTATACCGGATTGTGTAATACTGGAGATACTTTTGCCAAAAAAACTTGGTGTGGAAATTATAAGGGAATGTAAAATAAATCAAAAAACTGAAAAAATTCCTTTTATAATCCATACAATTCTATATTTCAAAGAGGATGAAATTAAAAAAGGTGTTATTTTAAGAGGAAGATTTTACCCTGTTAAAATAGATGCTTATTTTCAAAAAGGAACTCCACCACAGACTATCTTTGAAAAAATAAAAGAACTTACTGGAGAAGAAAAAGAAGAAGAAAAAAAGGGTAAAATACTTTTAATTGAGGACGATATTGATACTGCAGTAATTTTAAAAAGAATACTTGAGGAAAATAATTATACCTTAGAGTATACAACAAGAGGGGGGGAAGGAATTGAAAAAATAAAAGAATTTAGACCTGATTTAATTTTACTTGATTATATTCTTCCTGATACAGATGGAATTGAAATGTTAAAAAGGATAAAAGAAAAATATCCAGAAATTCCAGTTATAATAATAACTTCTTATGGTTCAGAAGATCTTGCTGTACACCTTTTAAAAAAAGGGGCAGATGATTATATCTCCAAACCACTTGCATCAATGCGTGAAATTTTATTAAAGATAGAAGAAAATATAAAAAGGGTAAAAGAAAGAAAAAATTTTTTACCATTGTGTATGAAAGAAATGAATGAGTATATAATGGATATATATTTTAAAAAAGAAGAACTTGAAAAAAAACTCATATATTTTGAAAAAGAATATGAAAAGATATGCGATAAAAAAATGGAAGAATTAAAGGAAAAATATTCAAAAATAAGGGAAAATGTTACACTTATAAAAAATGATATGGATTTATTAATAAAAAATTATGAAGAAACATTTTCAGAGATAAGAGAAAAATTTGCTGACTTAAGACCAGAAGAGGAAAAATTTAAAGAAGAGGTAAAAGAATTAATGGGTAAGATAAGGGAAGGATTGCAACGTATAGAAGTTTTAATCTATAAAATAAAGGATAAAATATCCAAACTATAAAATGAAAGGCAAAATTTTATTTTTTTCTTTATTTTTTATTTTTTTATTATGTGCAAAAAAAGAATTATTTAAAGGAAATGGAAATATAGAAGAAATTTTTAAAAAAAGTATCGAATTCTATAATAAAAGAAAATATAAACAAGCAATTGAGGGATTTAAAAAAGTAATATATGCAAAAGAAATTTCAGAGAATACAGATGATGCCCAATTTTATCTGGCAATGTGTTATTATAAGATAAAAGATTATGAGCAAAGTTTCATGGAATTCAAGTTTTTAAAGGACCACTTCCCCCAGAGTGAATATAGGGAAGAAAGCGAGTTCATGATGATAAAGATAGAATTTTCACAATTACCCAATGAAGAACTTGACCAGGAGAAAACTTATGAAATTATTAGAAATGCAAACAATTTTATAAAAAATTATCCTGAATCGAAATTTAAAAAGGAAACAGAAGATATTATTAAGAAATGCAGGGAAAAGATTGCAAAAAAATTGTTTAATACAATGAATCTTTATTTAAAAATGGGGAAAAAAGAATCTGCGAAGATTTATTTTCAAATATTAAAAGAAGAGTATTCTGACCTTGAGATTTATAAAAAGGCAAGTAAGATCTTTGAAGATAGAAAATGAAGAAAATAGGAATATTTGGTGGCCTTTTTGATCCACCTCATATAGGACATCTTCTTACTGCTTTAGATGCATTAACAGAACTCTCCCTTGATGAGATATGGTTTTTAGTAAGTTTCAACCCTCCCCATAGAAATGAAAATGCAAGTTTTGAAGAAAGATTCCATATGGTAGAACTTTCAATTAAAAATTTTGATAAATTTAAAGCAATAGATTTAGAAAAAAAACTAAATCTTGAAAAAAGTTTTTCTTTAATTGTTATAAAGGAGATTAAAAAAAGATATAAAGAAAATGAATTCTGGTTCTTGATTGGCTCTGACCAGTTCATAAAATTTTCAACATGGTATAAACCCGAGGAAATATTAAAAGAAGTTAAAATAGCAGTTTTAAAGAGAAAAACAGAGGATTTCAGTAATTTACCTTTTTCAAAAGAAGTTAGATTTTTGAACAACAGGTGCATTGAAGTATCGTCAAGTGAAATAAGGAAAAGAATTAAAGAAGGGAAAGAAATAAAATTCTTTGTAAGAGATGAGGTTGAAAAATATATAAGAGAAAAAGGAATTTATAAATGAAATTTGTTTATTCAGAAAAATATTTAGTTGATTTCGGAATCCATGTATTTCCAACAATAAAATATAAATTAATAAAGGAAAAGATACTAAAAGAAGGCATCGGGAAAGAGGAAGACTTTGTGTCTCCTTATTTACCAAAAGAAAATGATTTATTAATCCTGCTTGATAAAGAATATCTTGATGATTTGAAGAATTTAAGATGGACAGAAAGAACAATCTATTCAGAACTTCCACTTACAAAAGAAATTGTTGAGATGTTTATGCTTGCCTCTTCAGGCACCTATATTGCTTCAGAAGTTGCCTTAAATGAAAAGGTATGTTATCATATAGGTGGTGGATTTCATCACGCTTTTAAAAATAAAGCAGAAGGATTCTGTTATATAAATGATATTGCCTATGCAATTTTAAAATTAAAAAAAGAAGGAAGGATAAAAAGAGCAGTTGTAATTGACTGTGATTTACATCAAGGTAATGGAACTGCAAGAATATTTCAAGGAGATAAAGATGTTTTCACATTTTCAATTCATCAACAAAATCTTTATCCTGTGAAAGAAAAAAGCGACCTTGACATAGGTTTACCGGATTTTGCAGGGGATGAATTATACCTTGAAAAAATGGATTATGCATTAAATATTATTGAGAAAAATTTACCCTTTGATCTATGTATATATCAAGCAGGAGCAGATCCTTATAAAGAGGATAAACTTGGAAATTTAATGTTAACAAAAGAAGGTCTCATTGAAAGAGATAAAAAAGTTGCTGAATTTTGCAAAGAAAATAATATACCTGTTGCAATAACACTGGGGGGAGGATATTCAAGGAATTTAAATGACCTTGTTGATATCCATTTTAATACTGCAAAAGTTTTTTATGAAGTTTTTTGGAGGAAAAATGAAAGTTTATACCTTAAAAAATGAGATAATCTTTAAGGGAATTGGACTTCATAAGGGTAAAGAAAATAAAGTTATTTTAAGACCAAAAAGAGAAATTGGTAGAAGAATTTTTTTAATAGAAAAGGGGAAGGAAATTGAGATTCCTTTTTCTCTTCAAAACGTTGAAACCTCCTATAGATGCATTGCTTTTAAAAAAGATGATAAAATTGTTTTTACCCTTGAACATCTTCTTTCGGCCCTTCATGGCTTTTACAATATTTATTGTGATATAATAATTGAAGGAGACGAAATTCCCTGTTTTGATACATCCGCGCATGAATTTGTTTCAGAAATTAAAAAAGTAGGTGTTGAAGAACTCGGTGAGATTGAACCATTCAAGTTAAAAAATCCTGTTAGTCTTTCCTTTGAAGAGAATAAAGAAATAATATTCATACCATCAGATATTTTTAAAGTTACTTATATTTTTAAAAAAGAAAAGGGGCTTGAGGGATTTTTAAGTATAGATATTACTCCTGAAAATTATGAGAAGGAATTATCAAAAGCAAAGACATTTATATTTTATGAAGAAATTGAAGAAGTTAGAAAAAGAGGACTTGGTAAAGGAGGTGATGAAAAAAATGTCCTTGTTTTTAAAGATGGTGAATGGATAAATAAAGAAATTCTCACTTATCCTGATGAGTTTTTAAGGCATAAAATACTTGATTTAATCGGTGATTTTTCCCTTTTAAATTATCCCTTATCATTTCATATAGTTGCAATTGGAACAGGGCACAGACATCATGTTGAGGCAATTAAAAAACTTAAAAAGTATCTCGTAAAAGATGAAATTGAAATTAAAGAAATTTTAAAATTGCTTCCCCACAAATATCCATTTTTACTTGTTGACAGAGTACTTTCTGTTGAAGAAAATAGAATTGTAGGAATAAAAAATGTTACATTTAATGAAAATTTCTTTCAGGGTCATTTCCCTGAAAATCCTATAATGCCCGGTGTTTTAATAGTTGAGGCACTTGCTCAAACAGGTGGAATATTAATATCAAAAAAAATAAAAGAAAAAAAACTCTTTTATTTTGCCGGTATAAACAATGTAAAGTTTAGAAAGCCTGTTTTACCGGGAGACACCTTAATAATGGAAGTTGAAATAATAAGATGGGGAGGAAAAGTTTGTAAAATGTATGGAAAGGCTTATGTAAATGATGAAATTGTTGCTGAAGGAGAATTAACAGCAATTTCTGAAGGAGGATAAAAATTGGTGAAAATTCATCCGACCGCATTTGTTGATAAAGATGTTTTAATTGAGGATGATGTTGAAATAGGAGCATTTTCAACAATTACTGGCAAAGTTAAAATAGGGAAAGGAACAAAAATAGGAAATAATGTTATGATTGAAGGAAAAGTTACAATTGGAGAAAATAATGTTATATACCATTTTGCCTGTATAGGTTTTCCTCCTCAGGATGTTAAATACAAAGGAGAGGAAACAGAAGTTGTTATTGGAAATAATAATATAATCAGGGAATTTGTAACAATTCACAGGGCAACAGGTGAAGGAGAAAAAACATGTATTGGAGATAATTGCTTTTTGATGGCTTATACTCATCTTGGACATAATGTAAAAATCGGAAATAATGTAGTTATTGCAAATGGAACACAACTTGCAGGACATGTTGAGATTCATGATTTTGCAGTTCTATCAGGAGGAGTTTTAATACACCAGTTTTGTAGGGTTGGTAAATATGCAATGATAAGGGGAAGGGCGCGTTTGGGTCTTGATGTTGTTCCCTATGTGATAGCCGATGGAGTTGAAAATACAGAAATTAAAGGACTTAACATAGTTGGGCTTAGAAGAAATGGATTTAGTGAAGAAAGAATAAAGATTTTAAAAGATGCTTATAAAATCCTTTTCAGGCAAAATTTAAATACTTCACAGGCTCTTGAAATTTTAGAAAGAGATTTTTCAAAATATGATGATATAAAATATTTAATTGAATTTATAAAAACATCTAAAAGGGGTATAGGAAAATGAAAGTTGTTATTGCTCTTGGTGGGAATGCAATTTTGCCTCAAGGTGCTTCCTTTCATGTGGTTACCCAGTTTAAAACAACAAAGGAATCTCTTTATAAAATACTGCCAATTATAGAAAAATCAAAAGGTTGCGTTATAACCCATGGAAATGGACCACAGGTAGGTGTTGCTTTTTTAAGAAACTATTATGCAAGAAAAGAAATACCAATGTATCCACTTGATGTTCTTGATGCAGAAACACAGGGATGGATGGGATATATGATTTCCCATCTTCTCCATGAGGTATTTTATGAAAAAAAGATAGATAGAGAAATAAGTGTGATAATAACACAGGTAATTGTTGATGAAAAAGATCCTGAATTCAAAAACCCAACAAAACCGATAGGACCATTTTTTACCCATAAAGAAGCAGAGGAAATGAAAGGACTTTTTGATTACCCTATAAAAAAGGATGTAAATAGAGGATATAGAATTACAGTTCCTTCACCTAAACCTGTTGATATAATAGAAAAAGATATAATTAAAAAACTTGTTGAAGATGGAAATATTGTAATAGCAGGAGGAGGCGGAGGAATCCCTCTTATAAGGAAGGGAAATAAATTAAAAGCAGTTTATGGAATAATAGATAAAGACCTCTGTTCTGCAAAAATTGCCTCTTTTATAAATGCAGATTATTTTATAATCTTAACATCAGTTGATAAGGTTTATTTAAATTATGGACAGGAAAATCAAATCCCCTTATCTTTAATGAAAATAGATGAAGCAATAAGATATTTGAATGATGGACAGTTTCCAAAAGGAAGCATGGGACCAAAAATAGAGGCTGCTATAGAGTTTTTAAAAAATGGAGGAAAAGAAGTTATAATTACAAGTTTAGAAAAGGTAAAGGAAGCAGTTGAAGGGAAAGAAGGGACAAGAATAGTAAAGGAATAAATTATTTTGCATCATACCAGTTTTTTGCATAATTTATATCTATTTTAAGGGGAACCTTTAAAGAAACCACATTTTCCATCTTTTCTTTTATTATTTCCTTTGCAACTTCAACCTCTTTTTCATTTACTTCAAATAAAAGTTCATCATGTATCTGGAGTATTATATGGGCATCCAATTTCCTATTTTTAAATTCTTTATGAATATCTATCATTGCTTTCTTTATTATATCTGCTGCACTCCCCTGAATAGGTGTATTCACTGCTATTCTTTCTGCCTGATACCTCACCTCTTTTACATGATGATTTATATCAGGTATGTTTCTTATTCTTCCAAATAAAGTTTTTACATAACAATTTTCCCTTGCAAATTTTAAAGTCTTTTCTATCCATTCTTTAACTTTCGGAAAATTTGCAAAGAAAAGCACAATTAATCCTTGTGCCTCATCAGGTGTTATATTTAATTCCTTTGAAAGACCAAAAGGAGATATGCCATAACATATTCCAAAATTAACAGTCTTTGCTTTTCTTCTTTCTTCAGGAGTAATATCTTTTATATCCTTTCCTGTTATTAAAGAAGCAGTATAAGAATGTATATCCTCTCCCCTTTCAAAAGCCCTTATAAGATTTTCATCTTCTGAAAAATGAGCAAGGATTCTAAGTTCTATTTGCGAATAATCAGCACATATTATAAAATAACCGTCAGGGGCACAAAAGGCCTTTCTCAATTTCCTTCCTATTTCTGATTTTACAGGTATTGTTTGAAGATTCGGGTTGGAACATATAATTCTTCCTGTTGATGCCTTTATCTGATTAAAGGTGGCATTTATTCTTCCTGTAAAAGGATTTCTGAGTTCTAAAAGGGTATCTATATAACTTGTTTTTATTTTAAAAAGTTCTCTATAATCAAGAATTAATTTGGCAATTTCGTATTTCTCGGAAAGTTCTGTTAAAACTTCATAATCGGTTGAATACCCTGTCTTAGTCTTTTTCTTGCAAGGTAATTTAAGCCTTTTAAAAAGAACCTCTGAAAGTTGTTTGGGTGAATTTATATTAAATCTTATCCCTGCAATTTTATAAATTTTTTCAACAATTTCATTCAAAGAGAAATTTATCTCTTTCTCAATTTCTCTTATAACATTTTCACATATGTAAACACCTCTTTCTTCCATCTCAGCAAGAATTTTTGCAATTTCAATTTCAATTTCAGAGTAAAGTTTATAAAGTCCCTTATCTATTATCTCTTTCATCAGGGATGGTAAAACCTCATCAACAAAATAAATTTCCTCAATCTTTCTTTTCCTTATATCCTGACTGAATTTAAAACCAAGCCTTTCAAGAGCCATTTTTTCAACTGTTATGTTTTCCTTTTCAGGGTATAAAAGATATTCTGCAATCAGAGGGTCATTTAATTTCCCTTTTAAATTCAAATTATTCTTTATAAATTCTCTATAAACTTCTTTTAAATCACAAAGGTTTTTTTCACAGTCATATTCAAATATCTCTTTTGCCTTATCAAAATTTAACTTGTAAAAATTTTCTCCTTTTTTAATGAATACTTCGTTTTTATAAATTGAAAATGTAAAACCATGCTTAAAAATACTTAAATCTGGGGGTTCTTTAATCTCAAAATCAGGAAATTTTCTTGAGAAACTCTCCATTATTGAATAAAATTCAAGTTCCCTTAAAATTTTGAAAAGTTTTTCATAATCAGGCTCTTTTAATTTAAGTTTTTCTTCATCAAAGTCCACATCTATATCAATATCAAGTTTTGTAAGTTCTTTTGCCATTTTTATATTATCAATATTTTCTTCAATAAGCTTTCTTATTCTCAAATTCTCAATTTTATTATAATTTTCGATTAAATCATTAATGTCCTTGAATTTATTAACAATTTCAACAGCAGTTTTCTCTCCAATTCCTGAAACACCAGGAATGTTATCAATATTATCACCTATTAAAGCAAGGTAATCGGGAATTTTTCCTGGTTCTATCCCGAACTTTTCAATTACTTTCTCCTTTGTATAAAAAATATCTTCCTTTGGACGGGTATCGAGAATCCATACATCATCATCAACAATTTGAAGCAAATCTTTATCTGAGGAAAGAATCAAAATCTTCCACCCCTTTTTTTTCGCCTTATTCACAAGAGAAGCTATAACATCATCTGCTTCATATCCGGGAACTTCATAAATTTCCAAATTTAGAGCCTCTGTTATCTCCCTTATCCTTTTAAGGCTTAAAACAAGTTCATTTGGCATAGGCGGTCTTGTTGCTTTGTATTTTTCAAAAATTACATGCCTTTTTGTCTTTCCCTTTGCATCAAAAACAATAGCCATATAGGAAGGTTTATAATCCCTTTTAATCTTTAATATTGAATTTGTAAAAGCAAAAGGGGCAGAAGTATTTTCTCCCTTTGTATTTCTTAAGGGATTTTTTATAAAGGCAAAAAATGCCCTGTAGGCTAAGGAGGTTCCATCAATTATTATAAATAACTCATTCAAAGTTTATAACCAACAGGAATAATGTAAATTGGTTCACCTTTAAATTTGAGTATTTCCTTAATCTCTGAATCATTAAAAGCACCAACAGGGCAGGCTCCAAGATCAAGTGCTTCTGCTTGAAGTAAAAGATTTTGAGCAGCATGGCCTAAATCAAAATGAACATATCTTATACCTCTTTCTCCATATCTTGAAGTTGTCCTTTCATAAACTGCATAAAATATAAATACACAGGGAGCATCAGCAATAAAATCCTGATTCCATGAAAGAGTAGCAATTCTTTCCCTCACATCCTCTTTTAGAACTTCTTCAAGGGCATGTTTTTCAGGAATATATTTAAAAACACCATCTTCCTTTGCAACATATATATCAAGCGGATATCTTGCACCTGCTGAAGGTGCAGTTTTAAGACCATAATGGGTTTCTGTTATTCCATAGGTTGCCCATAGAAGTTGGGAAATCTGCTCAATTGTAAGTTTTTTATCCCTTACAAAATCCCTGCATGTCCTCCTTTTTTTGAGAACCTCCTCAAGGGTATATTTACCTTTAAAATTTGGTTCAGGAAGTTTAATCATAAATAAATTATAATAAATTTCTGTATCTTATTTCAATTATTTTCTGTATCCGGAATTTATTTATAAAAATTTGAAATTTTAAATAAATATTTAAAATTCTATCAACAAGAAAAGAAAAATCTGGAATAGATAAAATTGATTTTTTTGCTTTTTTATTTACATAGTCTAACCTTTCTTTCATAACTTGCGAATATAAATCAAGAGAATTTCTAAATAAAGAATCAAGTTTTTCTGTGTCTAAAAACAAATTTTTAAAATCCCTTATTTCTTTATAACAATATGTATTTAAAGAAAACAAAAAATTATAAAGTATAAATTTATTTTTCAAATAAAATTTTAAAGCCTCAAAAAACTTTCGATTAGAAAAAATAAAAGGAAAGGAAATTATTTTGAAAGCTAAAGCATGAACAAGAAATTCTTCTTTTAAATAAATATGAGGTGGTTTTAAATTTTCAACTAATTGTTGTAATTCTATATATAAACTTTTAATTAATAAAGTATCTCTTATGTCTGATTCTATTAATGGTTTAATACCATCTTCTACAAGTTGATTCACTAAAATATAAGAAATAAGGGCGCCAATCGGAAATCTGTTCCCCATCATAATATTTTTTGTATACTTTACACATTCTTTAAGCCATGTTATGGCATTCCCAAAATCTTTTTTAATTAAATAAAATTTATATTTAGCAATTAAAAAAGTAAAAACCTTTCTTTGATTAAAATGATCGGGTATTTTTTCTATGAATATTTCTTCTTTTAATCTATAATTAAACCATCCTTTATTTTTCTTATTCCCTTCCAAAATAAGATTATAAATTTCATCACTTTCATTTATTATACTTTCAATTTTTGATAATTCATAAAAATTTGACCCTTTAACAAATTTGTCCAGAATTAAATAATTTTCATGATTTATCACTCTACCTGCTTTTTCATATTCAATCCAGGAATTTTCTTCATCTTTTATTTTTTCACCTTCTATATATTTTTTAATTTCCTCACAATCTCTTTTTATAGAAAAGGAAAGGATATAATCATAAATTATACTTACAAGAAAAACAATAAAAAATAAAAAAATAAAGTAAAAAATAGAAATTTAATTACTTTTAAAATCTTTTTAAAAAAATGCATTTGCATATTGTAATTAAAATGAAATTGAAATTTCAATCAAAATAGTTTAAAATAAAAATATGAAATTACTGATCTCTATAATTTTGGGTTATCTTCTTGGTTCATTTCCTACTGCTTTTTTAATTTCAAAGATATTTTATCAAAAGGATATAAGAAAAATTGGTGATGGAAATCCGGGTGCACAAAATGTGTGGAGAAGTATTGGTAAAGTCGCAGGAAGTATTGTTGCAATAATTGATTTTTTAAAAGGCTTTTTTTCTTTTCTAATTCCTTACTTATTATTTGAAAACTATAATTTCTCTTATATATCAGGAATATTTGCAATATTGGGACATGATTTCCCTTTATGGACAAAATTTTATGGTGGGAAGGGAATGGCATCAATTTATGGAATAATATTTGCAATTATGCCTATCCCTTGTTTGATTGGCCTTTTTACAGGATTTTTGAGCACTTTTTTATTAAAAAGTTTTGAAAAGGGAATGGCTGCTGGAATGATAGTCCTTCTTTTATCAGGAATTTTCCTTCACTATCCTCTACCCCATATTTTATTTTCCCTTTTAATAATTCCAACCATAGGAATTAAAAAATGGCTGGATATAAAAACAGGAAGGGAAATTGTAAGAAAGTCTTAATATTACATGCAAAAACAGGTGGAGGGCATTTTCTCGCCTCAAAAAGTTTAGAAGAGTATATAAAGGAAAATTTCAGGAATATAAAACTATTAAACATTGATGGCTTAAAAAATGCACCTTTCCCCTATCCTTTTATGCCTTTTTTCTGGGATATACTATCAGAAATCCCCTTTTTATGGAAAAATATTTTTTATCCTTTTAATATTAAATTTTTATACAATTTAACAATTTTTATTCAAAATTTATTACTTTTTCCGTGTTTAAAAAGATTGATTATTTTTTTTAATCCTGACATAATATTTTTAACGCATCCATTTTTTATTCCTCCTTTATTTAAAATAAAGAAAAAATTAAAAAAGAAATTTTATCTTATTACAGTATTAACTGATTTTGGAGAAATTCATACAAGCTGGCTTTCAAAGGGAAGTGATTTTTTATGGATACCTTCAAATTTTACATTTAATGAAATAAAAGATAAAATAAAAGAAATTAAATATGAAATTCTTGGATACCCTGTAAGAAAGGGTTTTCTTGAAAAAAAAGAATTTGAAAGAAATGGGATTCTCATAATGGGTGGAGGAAAAGGGAAAGGTCCAATTTTAGAAATATTAAAAGAAATAAGAAAAAATTTTAAGGATTTAAAAATAACTGTGATATGTGGAAGAAATAGAAAACTTTATAAGAAAATTTTAAATTTTAAAGAAAAAAACGAAGACAAAAATATAGAAGTTATTGCATTTACTGATAAAGTTGCTGAATATTTAAAAAGGTCAATTTTGATAATTTCAAAACCAGGTGGTTCTACAGTAGCAGAGGCAGTTTATACAAAAACACCTTTTCTCGCAATAAAACCTTGTCCCGGACAGGAGACAGGAAATGTAAAATTTTTAGAAAAGATAAAGGCAGGAAAGA
>JBDRZD010000047.1:0-13624 GCA_039803745.1 Caldifarciminota bacterium | reverse complement strand
AGTAAATTTATTTAATCTCTTTTATTCTCTTTTCAGCCTCCTTAGCAGTTATCTCTCCTTTTTCAAGGAGTTCAAGTATTTCCATTATTTCATTTTTTGAATGAGAAGGTTCAATGCCTATCTTTTTTAAAAATTCTTCAAATCTCTGTCTTGTAGTAGGATAGGAAAGACCAAGAATTTTTGAAATTTCTGAGAGATTTCCTCTTGTTTTTAAAAATAAAAATAAAAAATTGAGTTCTTCTTCAGATAATAAAAACAAAGAAGGAATATCAAATTCACCTTCTATTTTTATTTTACAGGCAGGACATTCAAGAACCTTTATTTTTAATTTTTCAGAACATAAAGGACATTTCCCAATTATCCCTTTCATTCTTCTTTTTTAATTCTTTTTATTGCTTCTTCTATGTTTATTTCGCCTTTTTCAATTTTATCAAGTATATCCTTAATTTTTTCTTTTTTGAATTTTCTGCTTTTTCTAAATTTCTTTTTAAAATATCCAATAATGGAGAAAATGCCAATTATCACAAGAATCCATGGCCAGTCCCTTTCCCATTTCCAGAAAGAGAAAACTCCAAGATTCAAAAACCATATAAAAAGCCCTAAAACGATTAAAAATATCCCTGTTTTCATATCACTCAATCCATATTTTAATGTAAGAGCCATTTTCATCTTCAATATTCATAATTTCACCTTCTGTTGCTTCTTTAATTGAGGAGAGTATTTCATCAATATTTATATCTTTTTCTTTTAAATACTCTTTTTTATCCTTTGGTATAAATTTTGTGGCCATTTTTACAAGCGCCATCGGAATATTTATATTTACCTTGTCTCCTTCCTCTTTATCTTCAATCTTTATTTTTAAGAATTTACCTGAATAAGTTTTTTTCTCTGTATCAAGGATTGCTTCAATAAGTCTTTCAGCCTCTTCACTTTTTAATTTACCCTCTTCCACCATTTTCAGTATTTTTTTAATTTCTTCTTTCATTATTCCTCCTTAAATTTTAATTCAAAATCACCACTATAATTTCTGACACCAATCCTTTTATATTCACCTTCCCCATAAATATAAACATTTCCCTCTTTTTTAAATCCTTCAGGCAATTCTATTTCACCACTATAAGTATTAAAATTTATCATTATTGGCTTTCTTTTTGTTTCTACTTTGCAATCTCCATTATATGTATCCAAATCCATTTCATCAAATTCGCCATCAATACTTATATCACCTGAATAAGTATTTATTTTTAATTTCTTAAAATTGCCTTCAAGTTCAATCTCCCCACTGTAATTATAAATAATAATCAGATTGTTTTCTTCAGGCATAAAAATTTCTGTATCTCCATAAGAATTTACTATTATTTCATTTTCTTCTTCCTTAAAATTTGCCCCTTCTGCCTCTATTTTTATATTATCTCTTTTTTGAGTTTTTATCTTTATATCCCCGCTATAAGATGTAACTTTTATTATTTCCTTTAATGGAATTTCTGTAATTACCTCTTCAAAACCTCCCTTTTTAGAAATAAAGGCTGAATGAATCGCGTCCTTTACCATTTCTGATATCCATCCAAAATCAAAAAATCTGTATTCTCTTTCTTTTTTTTCTGCCTCTTTTACCGCCTTTATAAGCCTTTCCGCATCTTCTGCTGTTATTTTCCCTTTTTCAAGCATTTCAATTATTTTTTTAATTGCCTCTTCCATATTTATCACCTCCAAAATTTAAATTTGAGTTTATAAATTATAAAGGATTTTTTCTATTTTGTCAAGATTTTTTAAAAATTTTTTAAATTTTAGAAAATAATTTTAAAATTTTGGAAAATTATAATTTTTCAAAGTTTTTTCAAGTTTTTTTCTATTTTCTTCTTTCATTGGAGCAAGGGGTAGTCTTACTTCTCCGCTTATCCATCCTAAAATTTCCATTGCTGTTTTGACAGGTACAGGATTTGTTTCTATAAATAAATCTTTCATTAATGGCAAATATTTATAATGGATTTTTGCTGCTTCTTCTATTTTCCCATTTTTAACATATTCTATCATTTCTTTTAATGGTTTTATTAAAATATTTGAAAGTACTGAGATAACCCCTTTATATCCAAGTGTTAAAAGGGGAAATGTCCACGAATCATCTCCTGACATAAGGGATATTTTTTCTCCAACGAGCTCATAAAGTTCCATCATCTGGTCTAAATTTTTTGATGCCTCTTTAACTGCAATTATATTATCAAAATCATCAACAAGCCTTTTAACAGTTTTGGGTTCAAGATTTGATGAAGTTCTTCCCGGAACATTATATAAAATTATTTTACCATTTGTATTCTTTGCTATTTCTCCAAAATGTCTATAAAGTCCTTCCTGTGTAGGTTTATTATAATAAGGGCAAACAAGCAAGAATAAATCAATCCCTGAATTTTCTGCAATTTTAACAAGTTCAATACTCTTTTTTGTATCATTTGTTCCACATCCTGCTATTATTTTTGTTCTATTTCCAATGATTTCCTTTGCTTTTTTAAATAAAAATTCCTTTTCTTTTACATCAAGTGTTGCACTTTCACCTGTTGTTCCTGCAATTAAAATTCCATCAACACCTTCTTTTATTTGAAATTCTATAATTTTTTCAAATCCCTCTTCATCTATTTTTCCATTTTTAAATGGTGTTACAAGTGCAGTTATAACCCCTTCAATCATTTTTTCCTCCTTTATTTCCTTTCTTTGTCCCTCTCTTTTTCAATTTTTTTTCATCTTTAAAAACTATTTTTAACACATCATCAACATTTTCAACAAAATAGAACTTTAAATCCTTTTTAACATAATCAGGTATCTCAACCAAATCTTTTTCGTTCAATTTTGGTAAAATTATTTCTTTAATTCCTGCTCTTTTTGCTGCTAAAACCTTTTCTTTTATTCCACCAACAGGCATAACCTTTCCCCTTAATGTAATTTCCCCTGTCATTGCTATTTCAGGATTAACAGGCTGATTTTTCAAAAGTGAAACAAGGGAAATAAATATTGTTATTCCTGCAGAAGGCCCATCCTTTGGAACAGCGCCTTCCGGAACATGAATATGTATATCATATTTATTCCAGAAATCTTTTTCTATTCCAAGTTGTTCTGATTTACTTCTTATTATTGAAAGGGCGGCTTGTGCACTTTCTTTCATAACCTCTCCTAATTGTCCTGTTAAAATTAAATTTCTTCCACCGGGCATCTTTGTTGATTCTATGAAAAGTATTTCGCCTCCTGTGGGTGTCCATGCCATACCTGTTGCAATACCGGGTATTCCTTCTCTTGCTTTTGTTTCAGAGAAAAATACTCTCGGCCCAAGATATTTTTCAATATCTTCCTCTTTTATTATAACTTTATCAATTTTTTTACCTTCAGCAATTTCAACGGCAATTTTCCTTAAAATTGTTCCGATTTTCCTTTCAACATTTCTTAATCCTGCTTCCCTTGTATATTCCCTTATAATTTTCTTTATCGCTTCTTCTTCAAATATAATTTCATAACCTAAAAGTCCATTTGCTTCAATTTGTCTTGGTATTAAATATTTTTTTGCAATCTCTATTTTTTCGTATTCTATATATCCGGGAATTTCTATGATTTCCATTCTATCTAAAAGTGGAGGTGGTATTGTATATGTGGTATTTGCAGTCGCAATAAAAAATACTTTTGATAAGTCAAAAGGAACTTCAAGGTAGTGGTCTGAAAATGAATAATTTTGTTCAGGGTCAAGAACTTCTAAAAGGGCAGAGGATGGATCCCCTCTAAAATCAATTCCAATCTTATCTATTTCATCAAGCATAAATACAGGATTTTTACTTTTTGCCTGCCTTATTCCCTGAATTATTCTTCCGGGAAGTGCTCCAACATATGTTCTTCTGTGTCCTCTTATCTCTGCTTCATCCCTTATTCCTCCCAATGACATCCTTATAAATTTTCTTCCAAGTGCTCTTGCAATTGATTTACCCAAGGAAGTTTTACCAACACCGGGTGGACCAACAAAACAGAGTATAGGTCCTTTTATTTCCCCCTTTTTCAAAATTCTAACTGCAAGAAATTCTAATATTCTTTCCTTTACCCTTTCAAGATTAAAATGGTCCTCATCAAGTATTTTTCTTGCTCTTTTTAAATCAAGATTATCTTCTGTTTCTATTGACCAGGGAAGTTCAATAAGCCAATCAAGATAATTTCTTACTACTGTATACTCCGGCATACCGGGTGGTATTCTTTCAAGTTTAGAAAGTTCTTTCAATGCAATTTCATGAACCTCTTTTGGCATTTTTGCCTCTTCTATTTTTCTCCTCAATTCTTCAACTTCTTTTGTTTTTTCATCAATTTCTCCAAGTTCTTTCTGTATTGCCTTTAATTGCTGTCTTAAATAATATTCCCTTTGCTCTTTATCAATCTTTTCACTTATTTCCTCTCTTATTTTTTGAGAAAGAGATATCAATTCTTTTTCCTGTGCCAATAGTCTTAATACACTTCGGAGTCTTTCAATAACATCCTGTGTTTCCAAAACTTTCTGTTTTTCTTCAACAGGGAATTGCATATAACCAGCAACAAAATCAGCAAGTTTACCTGCTTCGGGTATATTAAGGGCTATAAGAAGGAAATCCTCAGGAATATAAGGAATATTTTGAACTATTTCTTTTAAAAGATTTAAAACATTTGTCTTTAATGCTTCAATTTCTTTTTCATTTTTAGTTTTAATTATATCTTCAAGTTCTTCAATTTCTGCAACAAGAAAGGGTTCTTCTTTTAATTCTTTTTTAATTCTTGCTCTTTTAATTCCTTGGATTATGAGTCTCATTGTCCCATCAGGAACCCTCATCATTTTCAGGATCAAAGAAACAGTACCTACTGTATACAAATCCTTAAATTTAGGATTTTCAATACTTTCATCCCTCTGGGTGATTGTAAGAACCATTTTCTCTTTCTTAAGGGCGTCATCAATAAGTTCCTGTATATTCTTCTCCTTTATAACAAGAGGGATTGTCATATTCGGGAATATCACCCCTCCTTTTACAGGCAATATATTCAATGTTTTTGGTATTTTAATTCCTTCCATATTTATTCAATAATAAGTTCAATTTCCTTTTTTTCTTTTTTAGGAATTATTATTTTTAAAATTCCATCCTTTAAAATTGATGCAATTTGGGAAAATTCAACCATAGGACCAAGTTCAAATCTTATTCTAAACTTCTTTAAAGACCATTCAAGCCTGTGATAACAAACGATTTCTTCCTCTTCTAAATGTGCTTCCCCTTCAACTGTAAGCACATTATCCTCTTCTATTTTTATTCTTATATCTTCTTTTTTAACACCGGGCAAAAGAATTTCTATTATGAATTTATTTTTTGTTTCTTTTATATTTGCAGGAGGTCTTACAGTTTCCACATCTCTATAGGAAAAAAATTCTTTTAAAGTGCTTCTCATTTCCTCAAAAATTTCATCAAATAAAAAATCTTTCATAATAATTTTATTATATTATTTTTAAAACCAATTTTTCAACACTCCTCAACAAAACCAAAACCCATTGAAGTTTTTTCTCCAAAACCTGCCTCGTATCCAAATTTTATAATTTCCTTTAAAGATGCCTTTACCTTAAATTCCATCATCACTCCTTTAACCTTTATATTTTTAATTTCTACAAGTTTAACATGATAAGAAATTGGTTCAATTTCTAATTCAATTTCATCTTTTTGCACATCGTAAAATATTGAAAATTTTTCAATTAAATTTTCTTTAATTCTTGGAATAAAATCTTCATTTTCAGGAGTTAAATAGAGAGAAGTTATCTTATCTTTTATTTTTATTTTCCTTGAAATCGTTAAAGGAGAAAGTGTCCTTAATGTTATAACCTCTTTATCAATAGAAACCGGGATTTCCTTAATTTTTATAATTGGTAAAATATATCCAAGAAGGGTTACTTTTCCTTCCTTTTTTATTGCTTTAACTATTTTTTCAATTATTTCCTCAATTGGTGTTGAAAAATAAAGAGTGAATGGGGCAAGAAGATAACAGAAGTCTTCCCTTCCTATAAATTTTTTAGGTAATAACGGGGAAAAATTGAAAATTTTAAACTTTTTGTTTCCTTTTTGAAATCCAAAAGTGTGAAGTAGAAAACTTAATTCAGGTTCAACTTTATGTAAAAGGTTATAAATTAAAGAAGAAACATGATATGGATATCCCCATGGAAACTTATACCATTTTTCTTCTTCACCCATTAAGATTTTAAGTCTCATTTTATATTTTAATTATACAAAAATTTTTTTAGAATAATCAAGTGTCAAAAATTGTCATTTTTAAAAATTAATATTTAACTGATTAAAAAGGAGGTGTAATATGCTGGAAAAGTTAGGTATATATGGAATGGATGAGGTAGAGGATTTTATCCTTGCAAGCCTTGTAACAGGTGACCCTATCCTTTTAATTGGAGAAATAGGGAGTGCCAAGACTTTGCTTTCAAGAAGGCTTGCAGAAGCATTAAAACTTAAATTTCATTCTTATGATGCATCAAAAGCCCTTTTTGAGGATATTATTGGTTTTCCAAATCCTGATAGTTTTAAAGAAGGAAGAGTGGAATATGCAATCACAGATATCTCTATATGGGATAAAGAATTTATATTAATAGATGAAATCTCAAGAGCAGAACCCACAATGCAGAATAAATGGCTTGAAATAATAAGAGAGAGAAAATTAATGGGTAAAAAATTAACCAATCTAAAATATATATTTGGTGCAATGAATCCACCAAAAAATTATCTTGGAACAAATTATCTTGATAAAGCGCTTGCAGGGAGGTTCTCTTTATTCATAGAAATTCCTCCGTTAATATCAATGAATGAAAAAAATGTAAAAAAGGTGATAAGGGCTATTTCAGAGGAGGACGCTCCTATGATAGAAAAGAAGAAAAATAAAAGATCTTTTGACTTAAGAACTTTTATTGGTAAGGCAAAGTTAAATTTTCAAAAAGTTATTCAGGAATATAACAATGTTATTACAAATTATATTTACAGTTTAATTGAAGAATTAAAAAAAGAGGAAATTGAAATAGATGGAAGAAGAGCAGGAATGATTAGAAGAAATATAATTTCTGTAATATCAGTAAAAATGGCAAAAGGTATATTTAAAAAGGATAATTTATTCAGTATATTTTATAAGACCTTTCTTCTTTCCCTTCCTTTCAAAGTAACAGGTCAAAAATTTGAAAATGAAAATTTTTCTTTAATTCATAATGAAATAACAAAAATTTTTGATTCTTTTAAAGAAAAAGAAACAGAAAAAGAGATTGATTATGAAAAGATTCTTTCAAAATTATGTGATGAATATTCACAGGAGGTTGAAATTGATAAAAAGATAAAGAAAAATGTTTCCCTTTATTCTTTTCTTAAAAAAGTATTTACAGGCAATGAAAAAGTTTCAAAAAGTTTCCTTTCAAAATGTCTGAGAATATTTGCAGAAAGATTCTTTGAAGAAGCCTCACCTTTAGCAATCTTTGAACTTTTTGATTCTCCTTTTCCACCGGATTTGAATAAAAAATCCGACTCCCTTGCTTTAAAATTTTTGATTTATGAAGGTATCCATTCAAGAGATTTTTATAATGAGAGCGAAGATATTAAAGAGATTTTTTATGAATATAAAGATTTGATTGAAAAAATGAATGGGAGGGAAAAATGAAAATAACTGGTCTTTCAAAATTGTTAGATAAAAAGGATGTTAAACTCTATGAAATTTGTGAACTGGAAGTTCCGTTAAAAGATGTGGTAAATTATGGAATGTGTAATGTGGAAGAAGTCATTTTTTATTATCGGGAAAATTTACCCTTTGATTCCTTATTTTCCTGTGAAGATATTCACTCTTATATAGGAAAATTTCGCATAAAAATAAATGGTGAAATAAAAGAAATAAAAGGTGTTATATTTACCTCTTCTTTACCCAAGGTAGTTTCTTTTTTATGTGAACACTATGTAGACGGAAATAAAGAAATAGATAACTTGATAAAAAATATTGGTTCAAAGGAAAAAGGAATAGAAATTGCTGTTAAGAAAAAAACATTAAACTTTATAAAATACTTTCCAGAAGAAGAATATTTTTCCATAGAAGGAAAATATCCCTTTATAAATTATAAAGGGAATCTTATCTTTACTTATTCCTTGGACAGGGAAAATATTTTCCTAATTTACAGGGAGAAATTTATCAAGTTTAAAAATTATAAAATTCCAAGAGTGGAATTTTTACTTTTTCCATATATTCCCCCAGAGAGACTGGATATTCCTTATATTCCTTCTTTTATGTGGAGAAGAGGAAGAAAAATAAAAAGGATACTAAAAAGGGATAATCCCTTTCATTATAAGAGGAATTTAAGTGTTATTCATTACGATGCCAATCGTTTCAGAATTTTAAGAAATCTATCTCCTGAAATTATAAAGAGGTTTGATAAAGATGGGAAGATAAACAGAAAATCAGATTTTGAATATCTCGTTGGATACAATTTCTTAAATTTTGAATGCTTTATTCCTTTCAAAAAAGAGATAAAAAATAAAATAAATCATAAAACAATTAAAAATCCCTTTAATTCAAAAGTTATTTTTGCCTTTGATTCAAGAGTGCCAATAAACTTCAAAAAAATAAAGGTTATAGATGATGAGAGGATAATCTATGCTTTTAATTACTTATTAAAAAAAGAGAAAAGTTTGGAAAATTTTCCACTTGTTTATTTTCACCCATCTGTTAAACAAAATACAGAATTTTTAATGATTGCAGGATTATGAGAGAAAATTTAACAGGGCTCGGTTTAAAAATTTTGAGATTAATTTTTTCTCAGGTTGAGATAACAGAGGATGAGAAGGTCAAAACTGCTTTAATTTCCAATTCAAATGGTTTTTACTCTATAAAAATTGGAAAGAAGTTTAAAGAAAGATATTTAAAGAAAAAAGACGACCTTTATTTTGTTTTGCTTCATGAATATCTTCATGCCCTTTTATCTCAATTTTATGTTGGAAAATATTACATTGAAAAAGAAAAGAATGGGAAAATTTTTATGAATTTTATATTTGATTCAATCGTTAATTACTTTATAGCAAAAAAACTTTTCTTAAAAGAGCCAGAATTTCTCAAAAAGTTTTATAAAAATTTACCATTTTCAATTAGAGTATTTTTAAATCCCTATAAGGTTATAAAAGATGGAAAAATAATAAACAATTTAAATTTTTTCCTTAAAAAGAAAAAAGTTTTTAAATACCGCCAAGTTGCCTATTACATAAAAAATTTTCTTTATAAGGAGAATGAAGATATCCATAATTTCATAAATTTCATAAAAAAATATTTGAAAAATTTTGAAAATTTATATAAAATAAGATTCATTGATGAAATAAAAAAGATAGAATCAAAAATACCTGATTTTTTGAAGGATTATTTGAGAAAATCCCATAAAGGAGGTAAAAATGAGGAAGAAAAATTTGAAAAGGTCAAAATAATAGATGGAAAAAATATTAAGAATGAAACAATTCATATTTTTAAAGAAGCAATAAAAGAGGCAATTACAAAAGATGATAAATTTTACCTTGTTTATGAAATGAATAAATCAAGAAGTGTTATTCCCTTTCCTTCAAGAAGAGAAACACTTTTTATTTGTAGAGGCATTTATCCTTTCTTTTTTTCCAGAATTTTAATTCAGAGAGTGCCTTTTTACAAAAGACCAAAAATTTACATAGATGTTTCAGGTTCCACAAAAGAATACTGGTCCTTTGTTTACGAAATATGTTATTTTTTAAAAGATGTTATTTTAGAGCCAATTTATATATTTTCAAATAAAGTATATGAGATTACATTAAGAGATTTAAAAGAAGGAAAAATAAAGACAACCTATGGGACAGATTTTGATTCAATTGCAAAACATGCAATTCAAAATGATTTTAAAAAAATACTTGTTATAACAGATGGCTATGCAAATATATCAAAAATTAACAGAGATAAAATTGTTGAAAAAGGAATTGAAGTTTATATAATAATTTTAAGAAAAAGGCAAAAGTTTAAAATAATAAGGAATTCATTCATAAATATTGCAAAGAAAGTATGGGAAGTAGAATTATGAGACCAGATTTGAAAGAAAAAGTTATTTTTTATTATAATTCATTTATGCAAATAAAAATAGGCAATGTTATACTTGAATGTGTAAAAGGAAATATAGTAGAACAGAATGAATTTACTGCAATTGTAAATGCAGCGAATGCATGGCTAAAGCCGGGTGGTGGAGTTGCAGGTGCAATTCATAAAGCAGCAGGTCCACTTTTAGAAGAGGAGTGTAAAAAATATGCACCAATAAAGCCTGGAGAGGCAGTTATAACAAAAGGATATAATTTGCCCAACAAATATGTGATTCATACATTAGGACCTGTATATGGAAAGGATAAACCAGAAGATAAGATTCTTTCAGATTGTTATAAAAATTCATTAAAGATTGCAGAAGAGTATAAAATAGATTCAATTGCTTTTCCCGCAATCTCAACAGGCTATTTTGGTTATCCAGTTGAAGAAGCAGCAAAAGTTGCATTTAAAACAATAATTGAAATGATACCAGAATTAAAATATGTAAAAAGAATAAGATTTGTTTTATATACAGAGGAAGATTTTAAAATACATGAAAAAGTTTTATCACAAATTATAAAGGAGAAAAATGAAAGATAAAAATTTTAAATATGATGAAAGGGATGAATTTATGTTTATTTATAAAAAGATAAGTGCGATTGATAGCATGAAAAAAGAGGAATTTGAGAAATTTATAAAAAATCTCCCTTTGTATTCTCCTGAAGAACTCTACAATTTATTAGAAAAAGAAGGGTATAGGGGTCAAGAAGAAGCGAGAAAGATGGTTTGTGTGGCAGTTTACAGACATTTAAGAAGAATAAAGATGATTTATGAATATAGAGTGCCTCCAGAAAATTTACCTGAGAGAGTTAATTATATTTTTATAGGTCCAACAGGTTGTGGAAAAACATATATAATGGAACTTCTTTTTGGAAGAATTTTAAAAATTCCTTATGTGATAATTGATATAACAAAATACAGTGAAACAGGATATGTTGGCGAAAATGTTATAAATATTCCTTATAAATTGATTCAGGCAGCAAAGGGAAACAAATATTTAGCCCAGATTGGAGCAATAATAATTGATGAGTTTGATAAAATAGCAGGCTCTACAAGTAATTTAAGATTTGCAGGTGCGGGGACACAGAAGGATGTTTCTGGATACGGAGTTCAAAGGGAATTGCTCAAACTCTTAGAGCACGGGATTTTTGAGTATGGAGAGGACCATAATGTTGAAGGCAGAATAAATACTCAGGAAATTTTATTTGTTGCGCTTGGTGCCTTCAGTGGATTTACAAAAGAATTCTCTCCAAAGGATGTTGGATTTTTAAAAGAGTTTGATGAAGAAGGTAATGTAATTGCTTATAGATTAAAAGGCGAAGAAGAAGATGTTTCCAATTTCTTTAAATATGGTTTTTTACCGGAACTCATTGCAAGATTTCAAAGAATAATCCCTTTTGAGCCCCTTGATAGAAAAACTTTGAAAGAAATACTTGAGTTAAAAATAGAAAAATTAAAAACAGAATTTTTACTTGAAGGTTTTGAACTTGTATTAAAAGAAAGGGCAAAAGATTTTATTGTTGATAAGGCACTTGAAAAAGGGGTTGGCGCAAGAGGAATTGAGAGTGCTCTTTTAAAAGAACTTGAAAGAATTGCCTTTAATATATTCGGGAAAAATAAAAAAGGAAAAGTTATCGTTGATAGTGATGGAGAAAATATAAAGACAAAAATTTTATTTGATAAGGGAGGAAAATGAACCAGAAAAAATTTAAAAGCCTCTCCTTGATTGATTTAGTAATTCCGGAAATCCAGAGCAGGGTTTTATCCATTTTAAAAGATATCCTTTTAATTTTTTCTTTTTCATTTCTGACAGGTATATTTGCTCAATTAAAAATTGAAATCGGTATTGTTCCTGTTACAATGCAGACTTTTATTGTTTTGCTTTCGGGTGCGTTGCTTGGCTCAAAAAGAGGCACATTCTCCCAAATTGTTTATTTAATATTTGGTTTAACTTTAATTCCGTGGTTTTCAAGGGGAGGCGGAATTTTTTATTTATTTTCTCCAACATTTGGTTATTTAATCGGTTTTATCTTTTGCTCTTATACAGTAGGTTTTCTTTTTGAAAGAGGTTTTGACAAAAATCTAATTACTTCAATTTTTGCAATGCTTATTGGAAATATAACTATATATATTCCCGGTATTTTATGGCTTTCAAAGTTTATCGGATTTGAAAATGCCTTAAAAGCAGGTTTTTATCCATTCATAATTGGTGATTTGTTAAAAATATTTTTAGCAGGGTTAATTTTCCAATTTGCATTCAAGTTAGTTAAAAAATAAAATTTTAAAAATAAATGTTAGATAGGGGGCAAAATGAAAAATATAATTGTATGTCCAAAATGTGGAACGAAGATTGATGTGAATGAAGTTCTTTACGAGCAGATTGAGAGAGAAATCAAAATAAAATACGATGATGAATTTAAAAAGAAAATAGAGATTGAAAAAGAAAAAATTGAAAAGGAAGCGCGAGAAAAAATAGAAAATGAAATGGCTGAATACATAAAGGAGCTTAAAAAAGAAATTATGGAAAAAACAGAAAAAATAAAGGATTATTATAAACTTCAAGCAGAATATGAAAAAATAAAAAGGGAAAAAGAAGAATTAAAGGAAAGAATAATTTTTGAAAAGGAAAAGGAATTTTCTCAAAGAATTTCAGAAGAAAGGGAAAAATTAAAGAAAGAATTAGAAGAAAAATTTTATTTTGAGTTAAAGGAAAAAGAAAAGACTATTGAAGATTTAAAGAAAGAACTTAAAGAAGCACAAGAAAAAGCAGAAAAAGTATCAATAGGATTAAAAGGAGAAATTCAGGAAATAGAGATTGAAAAATTCTTAAAAATTGAATATCCTTTTGATGAAATTAAAAGAGTTCGTAAAGGTGAATTTGGAGCAGATGTTATTCAAATTGTAAAGAATGAAAAGGGAGTTAAATGTGGAAAAATTTATTATGAAAGCAAGAGGACAAAAAATTTTGATAACAAATGGATAGCAAAATTAAAAGAGGATAATCTCAATTTAAATGCAGATTTTTTAGTCATTGTGACAGAAACCATGCCAAAGGAAAGTGATAGATTTTTTTATAAAGATGGTGTGTGGATTTGTAATTTTTTTGAATTAAAACCGCTTTCCTTTATTTTGAGATATTTTCTTATAGAAATGAGTTATTTAAAAATTTCAAGAGAAGATAAAGAAACAAAAATGGCAATGCTTTATGATTACCTAACAGGTAATGAATTTAAAAATCAGTTTGGTGCTTTTATAGATGGATTTACAAAACTTTATAAAGGTTATATTGAGGAAAGGAAGAGAATGCAAAGTATATGGGCAGAAAGGGAAAAAGATTTGCAGAAAATTCTTGATAATCTTATGAGATTTTATGGTTCAATAAAGGCAATAGCAGGGGAGAAAATTCCAGAGATAAAAGAACTTGAAGATAAAAAATTTTTAATGCTTGAAGGTAAACCTTAAACTATTTAAAGTGATAATA
>JBDRZD010000046.1:0-13651 GCA_039803745.1 Caldifarciminota bacterium | reverse complement strand
AATATCTTTTGAATAAAAAGTATAAAAACATTTATAATTTTATTATGAAACTTATAATTTTATTCTTATCTCTTTTTATAGAATCTCAGGAGAAGGAAAAAATTGAAGAAATGCTCAAAATAGTTTCCTTAAGGATTTCTGATTTTTCTTATGATAAACTCTGGATCCCAGAAAATTATTTCATGCTTAATATTTTTAAAAAAATAATGAAAGACCCCCTGTTTCTTTCAGAATATTTAAAAGAAACAAACACCACAATTGAAAATAATTCAGAAGATATAAATTTCATTTTAGAGTATATTTTAAAACAGATTGATATAAAAAAAGAGAAATTAGATATAAAATTTGACGAAAAAATAAGTATAGAAAATATAGAATATAAGGATTTAAAAGAAAAAATAGAAAATTATCTTGTATACATAAAAAATTATGAAAGTTTTTTAGAAAAATGCATTTCAAAAATGAATAAAGAAGAATTTGACAGTCTCCTTATATATTTTCCTTATATTTACGAAGACCCTGATGATGAATCCGATGATACTTTAAAAGGAATTTTACACAGGGAGAAGAAAATATATCCTGACACCTCTTTCAAAATCCAGGAAAAACTAATTTTTGAAAAAATAAGGAAAATTGATTATGAAAAAATCTTAAACTACCATTCAGAAATTTTAAAAATTATTAAAGATATAATAAAATATTCTCAAGATCTTCCTGAAAATTACAAAAAGATAATTGAAACTCCCCATGGTAAAATATCAATAAATTTTAAAGATGAAAATAATGTTTACGAAGGTAATTATATTTTAATAATTGATGGAAAAGGAGATGATTTTTATAAGGAATGTGGAAGGGGAATAGGGGTATTAAATTTTAACCCTTTTGAAATAATAATTGATTTTGAAGGAAACGATTTTTATGTGAGTAAAAAACCATTTGGAATAGGTAGTAGTTTTTTTGGAGCTTCAGGGATATTTGATTTTAAAGGAGATGATTTTTATAAAGGGAGTTACTATTCAATCGGTTCAGGATTTTTTGGAATAGGAATATTAATTGATAAGGAAGGAAATGATATTTATGAGGGAGAAGTTTTTTCTCAGGGGGCAGGTTTTTTTGGAATAGGAATATTATTTGATTTTGATGGTAATGATCTTTATAAACTCTCAAATTATGGACAGGGGTTTGCAGGAACAAAAGGATATGGAATAATTTATGATAAAAAGGGAAATGATTCCTATATTGCTTACGGTAAATTCATCCATCATCCACTCCTTCCAGATTATACACGCTCATTTGCCCAAGGGTTTTCAATAGGAGCAAGACCATTTGCATCAGGTGGGATAGGAGTTTTAATTGATGGAGAAGGTAATGATTATTACATAGGAGATGTTTATTCACAGGGAACAAGTTATTTTTATAGTATAGGAATGCTTTTAGATAAAAAGGGGAATGACCATTATATTGCTTCAGAATATGCACAGGGGGCAGGAATTCACCTTTCAGCAGGCATTCTTGTTGACCTTGAAGGAGATGATAATTACATTTCAAAATATGGTCCTGCTCAGGGTGAGGGGCATGATTTAAGTATCGGAATTTTAATTGATAAAAAAGGAGATGATTTTTATAAAGTTTCAGGTGGGCAGGGAATAGGTCTTACAAATTCTATTGGAATATTAATTGATTCAGATGGGAATGATATTTATAATACATATGAAAAGGAAATTGGACAGGGAAGCGGAACATGGACAAGAGGATTCTGCGGAATAGGAATATTTCTTGATTTAAAAGGAAAGGATATATATCCATCAAAAGAAAGTAAAGATTTTTCAATGTGGATTAAAGGCAAGTATGGAGTTGGATATGATTTAGATTCAGTAAAAATTCAACCGCCACAAAAAGAAAAGGATACTTTTATTCCTGATACAATAAGTATTAAGAAATTGTTTGAGATCGCTTCAGAATGGGAAGTTGGTGAAAATAAAATAAGGGTAAAAAAGGCAAGGGAAATGCTCTCAAAGAGAAAAGAGGAAGCAGTAAATTATATATTTGATGAAAAAATCAATACATTGAATTCTCTTGAAATAAGAGCAATTGTTGAATTTGTTAAACAGAATAAAGAAATAAGTAAAGATTATATCTTAAAAGCAATAAAATCAATAAATGATACTATAAGAAGAAATGCAATTTATGTTGCAGGGGAAGCACAGATTGAAGAAATTTCTGATTCAATTGGAAAACTTCTTGAAAAGGAAAAAGATGAAAGAATAAAAAGAACGATAATTTATTCTCTTTTTAAATTGAAAAATAAAAATTTTATTAAGGAAATAAAAAACTCCTTTAAAACTAAGAATGAACCTCTAAAAATCTCTATATGTGAATACTTTCAAAATATAAAAGATACATCATCAATAAATTTTTTAATAGATATTATAAAAAATGAAAAAGGAATTTTAAGAATTGCAGCTGAATCTGCCCTTGTATACCAGGGTAAAGAAGCAGAAGAAAAAATAATAAAAGGATTAAAAGAACTAAAAGATGAAATAACAATTTCTCATTTTTTAAGGATATTACCAAAAATTTCTTCAAGCACTTCCTGTAAAAAAATTTTATTAGAATATTTTGATTCTCCTTCCTGGTTTTTAAGGGGTATAAGTGTAATGGGACTTTCAAAAATAAAAGAAGAAGGTATAAAAGAAATTTTAAAGATGAAAATTTTAACAGAAGAAAATATTTTTGTAAGAAATGAAATTGAAAAAATAATCAAGAATTAATTATAATTAAAACTATGGAAAAGAAAACAAGGATAAAAGTAGCAATTTTTACAATATTCGCAATTTTTCTTATAATAGGAGCATACATGTGGTTTACAGAATTTAGACTGGGGCTTAAAAGATATTATTATGAAGTTGTTGTTGAGGATGCCTCATGGCTTGAAAGAGGTGACATTGTAACACTTTCAGGAGTTAATAAAGGAAGAGTTGAGAAAATAGATATTGAAAAAGATAAAGTTGTGATAAAATTTTTCCTTGATGGTATTAAATTAAGGGAAGGAGCAAAAATATTTGTTGAAAATCAGGGATTTTTAGGAAGGAAAAGAGTTATGGTAAAACAGGGGAAGGGTGATGAACTTCCATCCGGAACAAGAGTTTATGGAAGCACAATTCCTGACCTTGGAGACCTTGTAAGAGAAGGAGGAGAATTAATAGATACAATTAAAAAAATACTCCACAAAGTAAACAAAATAGCAGGTAATATGGAAGGGGGGGTGCAAGAGGTAAAAAATAATATAGTTCTTTTATCATCGGATTTAAAAAAGACAAGTGAATCTTTAAGAGAAATAATTGAAAGAGGGGGGGAAATTGAAGGAGTGGTAAAAAATTTAAATGAAATTACAGCTCGTCTCAAAAAAATTTCTGATTACCTTGAAAATGAAGAAGGAAGTTTAGGAAAAATAATTAAAGATAAAACTCTTTACAATAAAATTGATTCTACCTTAACATCTTTAAATTTGCTTTTAAAAGACATAAATAAAAATCCTAAAAAATATTTTAAATTTTCAATCTTCTGATGCAATTTGTGTGCCAGAACTGCTTTTATGTATCACCAAAATGGCTTGGGAGATGTCCTTCCTGTGGTGAATGGAACACATTTATAGAAGATAAAAGAGAATTTAAAAAAGAAGAAGAGAAAAAATTTAAAAAACCTGTCCCTCTTTCTATTTCAAAAAGGGTGGAAGAAATCAGAATAAATGTTGGTATATCTGCGTTAGATTCTGTTTTTGGTGGAGGAATTGTAAAAGGTGCATATTACCTCTTAGGAGGTGAACCAGGGATAGGAAAATCAACCCTTCTTCTTCAAATAAGTGGTATGTTCTCTAAAATGGGATATAAAGTGCTTTATGTTTCTGGAGAGGAATCGGACTATCAGGTAAAAATGAGGGCTGACAGGCTTAATATAAATCAAGAAAATATTTATATAATTTGTGAAAATGATATTGAAGGGATAAAAGAGGGTATAAAGGAGATAAAACCTGATGTTCTTGTGATAGATTCAATACAGACAGTTTACTCAACTGATTTTTTTTCCTCACCGGGAAGTATAACCCAGATAAGGGAATGCGGAGGGGAAATAATGAGGATAACAAAGGAAAAGGAAATGATCACATTTGTAATAGGGCATGTTACAAAAACAGGAGAAATTGCAGGACCAAAGGCTTTAGAACATATGGTTGATGGTGTATTTTATCTTGAAGGCGAAGAAAAAGAAAATTTTAGGATTTTAAGAAGCGTAAAAAATAGATTTGGAAGTGTTGGAGAAATAGGAATATTTGAAATGACTGATAAGGGATTAAAAGAAGTGAAGGAAATTGAGATGTTCTTTTTGAATAAAAATTTTGAAACATCCGGAAGTATAATTGTTACCCTTTTACAGGGAACAAGAATAGTTTTTGTTGAAGTTCAATCCCTTGTAACAAAAACACCTTTTTCACTTCCAAAAAGAGAATCCGGTGGATTTGACATAAGAAGACTTTCCCTTTTAATTGCTGTAATGGAAAAAAGACTTAATATACCCTTTTATAAATATGATATTTATTTAAATGTAACTGGTGGATTAAAAATATTTGAAACTTCCTGTGACCTCGGAATATGTGTTTCATTAATTTCTTCAATGAAAAATATAATAATTCCAAAAGACATAGTATTCATAGGAGAGGTAGGATTAGGTGGAGAGATAAGACCGGTGAATCTTTTAAATTTAAGAGTAAAAGAGGCTGAAAAACTTGGATTTAAAAAATGTTTTATTCCTAACCAAGAAATTGATAAAGTAAATATTGAAATTTTTAAAGTTAAAAAAATTGATGAAATAATGGAGATATTAAAATGAAAGAAATTGAAAAAATTCTTGAAAAAACAAATGCTATATTAAAGGGGCATTTTTTACTTACCTCAGGACTTCATTCTGATACATATTTTGAAAAATTCAGAATATTTCAATATCCAGAATATCTTGAAAAAATTATTAAGATTTCAAAAAATTTATTAAAGAATTTCAAATTTGATTATGTTGCAGGTCCTGAAAAAGGAGGGTTCTTTATAGCATATGAAATAGCAAGACAGTTTAAAAAAATGGCAATATATCTTGAAAAATCAGAAGATAAATTCATAATAAAAAGAAACTTTGCAAATGTAGAAAAGGGGAAAAAAATATTGCTCGTAGATGATGTCCTTACAACAGGTAAATCTCTTTCCCTCCTTATAGAAGATCTAAATAAAGATTTTAAAGTTGAAGCAGTTTTTGTAATAATTGATAGAAGCGAAAGGGAAATTAATTTTAATATTCCATTAATCTATCTTTATAAAAAAGAGGTTAAAAATTATAATCCAGAAGAGTGCCCTTTATGTAAGAATAATATTCCCCTTATAAGACCGGGAAGTAAATCTATTCAAACATAATTTTTGAAAGTTCGGGTAAATGTTTCTTTAAAAATTCTTTTGCAGCCTCTTTAACTTCACCTGCATTTGTCATCTCAAGCACATTTCTTGCAAGTTCCTTTGTCTTTTTATATTCTATCTTTGTAACAACTTCTCTTATAAAAGGAATATCCGATGGATGAACAGAGAGTTCATCAATCCCAAGCCCCATTAAAATTACTGCTCCAAGGGGAGATGAGGCAAGTTCTCCACAAACACTCACCCTTTTTCTATACTGATGTGCACCTTTTATAATATGACTTATAATTTTGAAAATAGCAGGATGAAAATCATTATAAAGATAGGCAACATTCACATTATTTCTATCAACTCCAAAAAGGTATTGAGTCAAATCATTGGTTCCAATGGAAATGAAATCAACATGAGGTGCTATTTTTTCTGTCATAAGTGCTGTCCCCGGAACTTCAACCATTATTCCAACAGAAATATAATTATCAAAAGAAACCCTTTCAACTTTAAGTTCTTTCTTAAGTTTTTCTATATATTTTTTAATTGCTATAATTTCCTGAAGCAGGGATACCATTGGTAAAAGTATTCTAACATTCCCGAGGCTTGATGCTTTAAGAATTGCCCTTATCTGTGTTCTCAATATTTCCTTTTCTTTCATTAAAAATCTTATGCCTCTTGTTCCCAAAAATGGATTTGTCTCCTGAAATCCTGTAAAATATCTGCCTGCTCCAACATCAAGGAGTCTTATAACAAGCGGATCAGGGAAGATTTCCTGAGCACATTCCTGATATATTTCTGCCTGATAACTTTCATTTCTCCATTTAATTGGATCCCATATCGCTATTTCGGTTCTAAAAAGACCAACTCCCTGTCCATCATATTTTTTAATTATTTTTATCTCTTCAGGCATTCCTATATTACCAAGAACAGCAATTTTTTTCCTTTCTTTTGACTTTGGAGGTTTCTTTTTAACAAATTTATCAATTAAAATTTCAACCCTTTTGACTTTTTCTTCATATTCTTCAATGGTTGACTTTGACGGGTCTAATATGAGTTTTGAATTCCATCCGTCTAAGATAGCCTCCTGACCATTTTTTACCTCTTTAAGAATATCTTTCACACCGCAAAGAAGAGGTATCTCCATCTGTCTTGCAATAATTAAAGTATGAGATGTTGCACCTCCTTTTTCAATAACAATACCTATTGGTTTTTTATTCTTCAGTTCTAATATATCAACAGGCAAAAGATCAGAAGCAACTATTATTTCACCAGGTTTTGCCGGTATAAAACCTTCCTGACCCTGCATCTCCATTATGATTCTTTTTCCAAGGTATCTTATTTCATTTGCCCTTTCCTTAAAAATTTCATCCTTTGACTCCTCAATTTTGTTCAAAAATTCTTCAAGAGATTCAAGAACCGCAGCTTCAGCCTTTAAATTCTCTTCTTCTATTTTTTCTTTAACCCTTTTAACAAATTCGGGATCCTCAAGGATCATTATTTGGGCATCTAAAATCCTTGAAATATTTCCTCTCCATCCATAGGAAATTTTCTTCCATTCACCTATTATCTTTCTTCTAACTTTTTCAAATTTCAAAAGTTCTTCTTTTATATATTTAACAGGTTTATAATCTACAGTCATTTTATCAGTCTCAAATACCCTTACTTTCCCTATAACAATTCCCTTTGAACTGCAAATACCTTCAAAGATTCTCTCCTTCATTTTCTTTTGCCCTTATAAACATCAACTTTGTTTTCAAAAATCTTTGAACTATAAATTCCTTCAAAGATTCTTTCTTTCATTTTTCACCAAAACCATCTTTTACAAGGCTTACAAGTGCTTCTATTGCTTCATCCTCATCTGGGCCCTCTGCTTTTATAATTAATGTGCTACCACACTCTGCTACAAGCATTAAAAGACTCATTATACTTTTACCATTAACAACCATTCCATCCTTTTCAACTGTAATCTTTGATTTAAATTTTTCAGCAAGTTTAACAAACAGAGAAGCAGGTCTTGCATGGAGTCCAAGAGTATTTGGTATAACAACCTTTGCTTCTTTCACTCCCCTTTAAATCTTCCCTCAAGTTTTTTCAAAACATCAGGTAAAGTTGTATATTCCATTTCTTCCATCCCGAGCCTATGAGGCTCAAATGGCCCCATTCTCCTGATGTAATCAGCAATCTCCTGGGCTCTTTTTCTTGTCAAATCAAAAGCAGGGTCATCAAATAAATCTCTTGGACCTATTAGTTTTGCATTTTTAATCTGAAACCCAAGAGCACATACTCTTGGTGGTCCATCAAATCTCGTGCAATTTGCCTCTTTAATAGAAACAGGCATCAGTGGCCCCCAGTGGGAGCCCCTCATCCATCCTGCGACCATATGGGCTAAAGAAAAAGGCTCCAAAACTTCACCAACTGCAGGGAAACCTGACTGTGTTCTGACTATCATAACAGGGTCATCCTTCCCAACATATCTTCCTGCAATTAAAGAAAGTCTTTGGACAGATGCAACAGCAGCAATTACCCCATCATATCTTTTAACTTCTTTTATAATATAATTTTCAACAGCACCTATTAAGGATAAAAGGTCATACATTTCTTCAGGACATTTAAGTTCAACATAGTTACCCTTTTTTATATCAAGAACCTTGAATATAAACCCTCCATGAAGTTTTGGATCAATAACAAGACCTGCTGTATTAAAGGGATCAGCAAATATTTTAAAAAGGGGTAAATTCCATGCACCAGGTGAGGTCTTATCAGCCATAAAAACAATTATTGGCTCAGAAGGTCTTTCTTCAATCTCCATTTCAGCAACACCGGGTCCCATACCCTTAACATTTCCTGAAAAGGCTTCTGAGAGAATATCCTGACCTGCTCCATATAAACCAATTTCTTCTGCAATTTTTGCACATGCTTTAAATATTTCCCATGCAAGCCCGTGTATTTCAGAATTGTCAACACCCTTTGTATGACTCATTATAAGTTGAAGGTCATCACCCACACTTGTCACATGATAATCCACTATTATTCCTTTATTTTTTGCTTCTTCAAGCCTTTTTTCACCTTCTTCAATCAATGCAGGATGCATACCGGAATGTCCAACATATCCACCTATGTCAGCCTTTATTACAGAAATTGTACTCTTCATAAAACCTCCTATTTTTCCAAAAAAAGGTATTAATTATAAAGGTAAATTTTATTTTAGTCAAGGTTTTCCTTATAATAATAAAATGATAAAAGCAATTATCTTTGACCTTGATAATACCCTTTTAGATTTTTATAGAATGAAAGAAGAGGCAGTTAAATATGCAGTGGAAGCAATGATTGATGCAGGTTTGAGAATACCAAAGGATGTGTGTTATAATAAGATATTTGAATTATATGAAAGGGAAGGGATTGAAGATCAAAAAATTTTTGATAAATTTCTAATGGAAACTCTTGGGTATATAGATTATAAGATTCATGCAGCAGGAATAGTTGCTTATAGAAAGGCAAAAAGCACATCACTTGTTTTGTATCCAAATACCCAGTATACTTTAATTACTTTAATAAAAAAGGGAATAAAACTCGGAGTAGTTACAGATGCACCGAGGCTTCAGGCATGGACGCGTTTAGTTCAATTAAATCTACACCATTTTTTTGATGTGGTTATAACATTTGACGATACCGGAGAATTGAAACCCTCACCAAAACCTTTTGTCTTGGCACTTGAAAAATTAAATGTAAAACCAGAAGAAGCAATAATGGTTGGAGATTGGCCAGAAAGGGATATACTTGGTGGAGCAAAGATTGGTATGAAAACAGTATTTGCAAAATATGGGGATATATTTGGAACAAAAGATTCAGGAGCAGATTTTGAAATAAACGATATAAGGGAATTAATTGATATAGTAGAAAAATTAAATAATGAAGATAGGGATTGATATTGTAAATATAGATAGAATTAAAAAATTATATGAAAAATATGGAGAAAGGTTTTTAAAAAAAGTTTTTACAGATGAAGAGATAAGATATTCTTTTGAAAGAAAAAATTTTATAAATCATCTTGCAGGAAGATTTGCTGCAAAAGAAGCATTTTTAAAAGCAATTGGAACAGGGCTTTCAAAAGGAATAAGTTTGAAAGATGTTGAAGTGAGAAGGGAAAAAGGCGCCCCTCATTTAAACTTATATGGAAAGGCAAAAGAAATGCTCGGAAATAAAAGAGTAGAAATTTCAATAACCCATGATAAAGATTATTCAATAGGCGTTTGTATAGTATATGAAGATTGAAGAAAAAAAGAAAAGATTTTATGAAATAAGGAAAAGGGTTGAAAATGGGGCAACCTATGAAAATGTTAAAGAAGATTTAAAAAAACTTTATATTGAAATAAAAAGTGAAATTGACTCCCTTAAAGAATTTCTTGAGGAAATAAAAGAATTTACACTTAAAATAAAAGAGAAAAAAGAAGAGGTCAAAACCTTTGTTTCTCCCTCTGAATTTTTGCAAAGGTTAAGAATCACAGAGGTTGATTTAACCACATTCATTGATAAGGGATGGAATGCAATTGCAAAGGGTAGTTATGAAGAGGCAATAAAGATACTTGAAAAGGCAAAAGAACTTGCTCCAGATAATACAAAAGTTTTAACACTTCTTGGATGGGCTTATACACAGATAGGAAAATATGATGATGCACTTCTTTTATATCAAAAGATTTTAGCAATCGAACCCAATAATACACTGGCAATGAAAGATATGGGTTATATATGTTATAAAAAGGGAATATATGGTGAGGCAATAGAACATTTTGCAAAAGTGCTAAAGATGAATAATAATCCAACTGCCACACTTTATACATTATATTATATGGGGCTTGTATACCTTGATAGGGAGATGTATGATGATGCAGAAGAATTTTTTAAAAAAGCAATTGAAAAAGGTCCAAACCTTCAAGAGGCATATTATCATCTTGCAATAACCTATGAAAGAAAAGGTGAGATAGATAAAAGTATAGAATATTTAAGAAAAACAATTGAAATAAATCCTGAAACACGTTTTGCTGAAAACGCAAAGAGAAAACTGGAAAGTTATGCTTATTGAAGAATATTTTGGTTTTAAAAAACATCCATTTTTAAATACATGCGACCTTGAATTTCTATTCTGGAGCAGTGAATTCAAAGAAGGATATGCAAGACTCCTGTATTCAATAACCGAGTCAAAAGCAGGACTTTCTTTAATAATTGGTGAAATTGGATGTGGAAAAACAATGCTATGTAAAGCATTAAAAAGAGATATTGAAGAAAGGAAATCAAAAACATCTTTAATAGAAAATCCAGTTTTGACTCCAAAGGAATTTCTAATGAGAATAAATCTTGACTTCTTTGAAGAAGAAAAGAAAGGGACAAAAGCATATATTTTTAAAGAAGTTGAAAAAAATATAAAAAAAAGAAAAGAAAATTATGTTATTCTGATAGATGAAGCACAGATACTCCCCTCAAAAACACTTGAAGAAATAAGACTTCTTTTAAACCTTGAGGATAAAGAAGGAAAACTCATTCAAATAGTTCTTTTTGGGCAAATGGATTTAAAGAAAAAATTGCAAAAAGAAAAACCTTTAAAACAAAGAATTGGAATTGCCTATACCCTTTCTCCTTTAAATGAAAAAGAAACAAGAGAATATATAAATCACAGGCTTAAAGTTGCGGGTGCTTCTTATGAGATATTTGAGGAAAAAGCAATAAGTGAAATACATAGTTTCACAAATGGAATACCAAGGCTTATAAACATCATATGCTCAAATTCTTTATTCGCTGCCTTTACAAAGGATAAAAAAAGAATTGATGAAAATATAATAAAAATGGTTATAGAAGATTATAGAAAAAATTTAATGGAATGAAAGGTAACATTTTTACAAAAAGTAAACACTTTATAATATTTTTTTATTGAATTCCAAAAACTTATTTCAGGCATAAATTTTTCATATAAATTTATGGAGGTGGAAAATGAAAAAAGGGTTTACAATAGTTGAACTTCTAATAGTAATACTTATAATTGGGATATTTACAGGACTTTCAATTCCCATTTTTAGAAGTATAAGTAGTGAAACGCTTTCATCTCGTGCAGAGAGTTTTGCATCAGTTTTAAAAAGTGCAAGGGAAACAGCAATTGTAAGAAATTTAGAATGCAGGATTATTTTTAACCCAAATTCAAGAGAATATATTCTTCAATATGGAAATGAACAACCAAAACATTATAGTGTTGATTTCAGATTTTCTCCTGGATATGCAACTTTAGCAGCACCTGAATGTGGTGGTGGAGCACCTGACCCTGATGGAGTCCAGTTCCCTGATAATACATTAATAATTGACTCAAAAGGATATGCAACACCTGGTGCAGTTTATGTTTCGCAGGGTAGAGAAAGTTATGCAATTGGAATAGCAGTATCAGGAAGAATAAAAGTATGGAAATGGGGAGGTGGAAGATGGTATTGAGAAAGGGATTTACATTGATAGAATTGATGGTAACAATAGTTATTCTTGCATTAATGTTTACAGGTTTACTTCAAATGGTATTTTTTGGGATGGAAGCAGATATTGCTGTAAGGCATAGAATATTTGCTCAACAGGTTCTTTCAAGAGAAGTTGAAAATTTAAGAATAATTTCAGCAGATGACCCATTATGGGGGAACGATGGTGATAACGATGACCTTGAAGATATAAATAATCCTGATTTTCCACCTGATACAGTTTTTTATGGTGATTATCCCTTTGAAATAATAAGAAATGTTGCAGAAAATATTCCGCGTCAAAATATGAAAATATCAAGAGTCCATATTTTATGGAATAATAGACATCAGAGAATATATGAAGATGTTGTAATATGGATTGGGAGGTGAAATATGAAAAAGGGATTAACACTTATTGAACTTTTGATTGCATTAACAATATTTGGCTTTGTCTTTGCAGCAATTTTAAGCATTTATTTCTATCAGCAGAAAAGAGCAACTTATGTTCAGGAAACAAGTATAATGCAAACAGATGCCCAGATTGCTTTTGAACTTATAAAAAGGGATATAATGCATGCAGGACTTGGATTACCTGCTGATAGAATGCCAGTTCAAGGTATAAATGGGGGGCAAAATGCTCCTGACCAGATAACCCTTTTTGGGGTTGCCTTCTTTGCAGAACTTCCAAGGGCAAGATGGAATCCAGTAATTGCTCTTTCAACAGGTGGAATAATAATATGCAGAAACTGGAACGAGCCTGAAAGGGATATTCAGGTTGGTGATACTGTTATAATACTTTCTCAATTTAAGAATTTGCTTTATCCCGGTCAAACTTTTATTGTAACAGATGTAAATATTGAAGGTGATAGAAGACTTATAACATTGAATAATCCAACAATAAATGTGAATGCAGGTGGTTTCCTTTTTAGAGTCACAGGTAATATATTTCAGACAGGTGTTACTTACTGGCTTGATCAAGATACAAGAAGGCTTATGAGAAACAATGATATATTTCTTGAAAATGTTGAAGATTTTCAAATTGCCTATGGATATGACTGGGATAGGGATAGTATTGTTGAAGAAGATGAGTTCAGAAATGATTTAACAGGTTTAACACCTGATTCTTTATATAAAAGACCATTTTTAATAAGGGTGAGTATTTTAGTAAGAACAGAAAAAGGAATAGGAGGATTTAGATTTCCAAGGGATAACTTAAATATTGAAGATAGAATTATACATTTAGATGAATTTGAAAGAAATTATAATAGAATTATTTTAACAGGGACAGTTTTTCCAAGAAATTTAAAAGGAGGTTAAAATGAGGAAAGGGATTGTTATGATTATTGCAATAATTGTTTTGATGCTTATTTTAATTGCAGGTTCACTTGCCTTATTTTTAACTTCAAAGAGTATATATGTGACAGGTGCCCAGCAAAGGATGTATACAGCATTCCAGGCAGCAGAAGGAGGAATTGAAAGGGGAATGCAAATTGTTGACACAAATTTTAGAGAGGGTAATGTAGTGATTCCGCCAGAAGATATTGTTATAAGTGCGTATGATGTTCATATAACTCCACAATTTCTTGCAGTTGTAACACAGGCAGGTGCTGCAATAGAGTTTGCAGTTGGATATCTCGGTTATGGAATTGCTGCATCAAAAGGAGGTGCATATCATTTATATTCAATATTTTCAGATGCAAGCAGGCAATTTGGGGCACAGAGTAA
>JBDRZD010000045.1:0-13787 GCA_039803745.1 Caldifarciminota bacterium | reverse complement strand
TATTGAAAGAAAAATACCAAGGATAATTGCTTTTATTGTAAATTCTTTCATTGAGTTTAAGTATAAAGGAAAATTATTTCATTTTTCATTAAACAAAATTTTTATAAAATCATTTACAATTTTTTCATTTTTAAATTCCTTTTCCACAAATTTTTTTGCATTTTTTGAAACAATTTCCCTATTTTCTTTTTCAAAAATTTCAACTATTCTTTTTGCAATCCCCTCTGCACCTCCTTCAAATATAAATCCATTTTCTTTATCCTTAATTAACCAGGAAAACTTTTTAGATACACAAACTGGTATTTCATAAAACATTGCTTCAACTACATTTCTTCCAAATGGTTCATAAGTATTTTCTCTTGGATGCACAAATATATCAAGGGCAACATAATAATCCTCTGTATTTTCCTTCCATCCTGTAAATTTTACATAATCTTCAATTCCCCTTTCCTTAGCATATTTCAACAATTTTTCTTTTAAAAATCCTCCTTTAAAATCTTCTCCCACTATTAAACATAGAACATTTTTATATTTTATTAAATTTATTGCCTCTAAAAGTTTTTCCAGTTCCTTTTCCTCTGATATCCTTCCTATATAACCTATTATAATCTTTTCACATGGTAAATTTAACTTTTTCCTTGCTTCAATTTTTGAAAGAGTTATTTCTTTAAAATTCATTATGTTGTATATCATTTTCACTTTTTTAAATCCCATATTATGAAGCATTCTTTCAACAAGTGGTGAATTTGCTATTAAAATATCACTGAATTTTCCAAAAATTTTATAATAAAAATATTTTAATTTTGACTCCAATGGAAATAAATCTCTTATATGCCATACAATTTTTGATTTTGTAAAAATTTTTAGAAATGGTAAAAATCCCCCGCTTTTGTAGTCATTTAAATGGATAATTTTAATTTTTTTATTCTTTGCTATTTTCCTTATAATCCATGAATATACAAAAAAAATATAAATCATTTTTAAGAGAGCATAAAGATTGATGAAATTGAATCCATTTATTTTTTTAAAAATTTTTATTGGTTTTTTAAAAAGTATAATTTTTTTCTCTAAAGGAATATTATAAAAATTTAAAAGGTTTTGAGAGGTAAATAGATAAACATAAGTTTTTTTTTAATTAATTCCTTTAATAGATTTTTTAGAGAAATTTCAGCCCCACCTATTTCATAAGAAAAGGAAATTGAAATCATTTTTTTATTTTTTATCATTTATTATTTTCTCAACTATTTCTTTTAGATTTTCTGTTGAATAATATCTTTCAATTAAATTTCTTGCATTTTTAGAAATATATTCTGCAAATTTTTTATCATTTAATAATCTTTCAATTCCCTTAGCAAATCTTAAAGGGTCATCCTCTATTATTATATTTACTTCATTTTTTAATCCTCTTATTCCCTCACAACCAATTTTAGTTGAAACAACAGGCACGCCTCTTGCCATTGCTTCAAGTATTTTTATCCTTATACCTGTTGCAATTCTTAAAGGAACAGCAAGAACATTTACATTTGAATAAACTTCATCAATAGATGGAATGAATCCCTTTACTATTATATCCTCGTTTTGTAATTTTTTAACTTTTTTGTCAATTGATGGTCCTACTATTAATAATTTCACATTTTTAACATCTTTTTTAATAATTGGGTATATTTTTTTAACAAAATAAAAAAGGGCATCCTTATTCGGATAGTAATTCATATCTCCAATAAAAAGTACATTTTTTTCTTCATTTTTCATTTCTCCTTTTTTTGTTTCTATATCCAAACAAAATGGGGCTTCATAAACTTTATTTCTCTTTTTTAATTTTATTTTTTCATTTTTTGATATCACAATAACTCCATCCATATTCTTTAATATTTTTCGTTCAAGATTCTTTATTCTGAAATATTCATAAAGATGTATTAATTTTAAAAATAAATTTTTTGTTCCAAAAAACATTTTTTTATGTCTTTCTGAAGTAACATCATGAAGGTCTATCAACTTTTTACCTTTTTTGATATAAAAAGAATATTGAAATGTTCTTTCATGATTGAACCAAATGACATCATATTTTTTTTCACTCGTTTTTTTCTTCAAGATTTCAACAAAATTTTTTGAAAAGGCAAAGGATTCTCTTAAAGATTTATATGGAAAATAAAAGAATATATTTTTTATTACCTCAAAATTTCTTTGGTTAATGCCTTCAAAATCCCTTACAAGCATTTTAACTTCATTTTTATACTTATTAGATTCATTTCCATTTGATAAAAAAATTAAATCTATTTGAGCAAACTTTGAAAGAGACTTAATTCTATTAAAAGAAACTGCTCCACCTCCTCCTTTATTATAATAAGGAAAATATGGAGAAACAAAAAGTATTTTCAACATTTTTAATTAATTTTATTATATTGATTTATTTTAAATAAAGTCAATATAATTTAAAGAGTATGATTGTAGGTGTTGATGCTCGTCATATTGTTGGAAAAAAAAGAGGGATTGGATATTATATTGAGAATATAATAAAAGAAATGGTAAAAATTTATAACGATATTGAGTTTATTCTTTTTATTCACAAAGATTTAAATATGTATTTTTTAAATGAAAGAATAAAAATAAAAAAAATATATTTTCCTCTTTATTCCCGTTTATCTTCTCCCTTCTGGCTTAATTTTCTTCTACTCTCTAATCTTAAAAGAGAAAAAGTTGATTTACTCTTTTGTCCCAATTTTTTTTCTCCTTATTTTTATAATGGGAAAATAGTAATCACAATTCATGATCTTGCTCCATATCATTTCCCGGAATTCTTTCAAAAATTTTATCCCTTTTATTTTAAATTTTTTTTACCTTTATCTATTGAAAAAGCAGATGCAATTATAACTCCCACAAAATTTATAAAAGACGAAGTTGAAAAATTTTTTCCAAAAGCAAAGGGAAAAACTTTTTATGTCTATCATGGAGTTGACGATTTTTTTAAACCTGCTAATAATAAAAATTTATTTGATTTTTCCTATATTCTTTATGTAGGTGCAATTACGAAAAGAAAGAATGTAATAGGGATTTTAGAAGTATTTAATATTTTGAAAAGAAAGTATAAATTAAAGCATTATTTGTTGCTTGTTGGTAAAAAGGAAGAGGGTTTTAAAGAAATAGAAAGAAAAATAGATGAACATCTTTATAAAGATTTTATAATTTTTAAAGATTATGTTGAAAAAGAAGAACTTTTAAAAATATATCAAAATGCTGATATTTTTTTATTTATATCCTTTTATGAAGGCTTTGGATTTCCTGTTATTGAAGCAATGAAATGTGGTGTGCCCTGTGTAATATCAAATATAGATTCATTAAATGAGATTACAGAAGGAAAAATTCCCTCTTTTTCTCCTTTTGATTATGAGGGAATTGCAGAAAAAATATATGAAATTTTAAATAATGAAGAATTGAAAAAAGAACTGGTGAAGAAAGGTTTTGAAATTTCATCAAAATACAAATGGGAGGAAAGTGCAAAAAGTATGTATGAAATTTTTAAAAATGTTATTTATTGATTAAAAAATTTGTTAAAAAAAGAAGCCATGCAAATGTATAACTTTCAAGATTATGATAATAAGGAATCCATATTGATTCAAATATATTATGAATTAAAAATATTATCCATGAAGAAATTATCCCAAATAATAGGAACTTTAAATCCTTTTCCTTTACCATCTTGAATTTTAAATATAATTTTTTAATTAAGAAAAATGAAAAAAATAAAAATAAAATTATACCACCTATTCCAAGTTCTATCATTAAATGAATATAAAGATTATGTGGTCTCCAAAGTCCGAGTGAATAGGGCTGGTAAATAAAATTTCCCCATCCTATACCAAGTGGTTTTTCAAAAAAAGTTTTTACTGAGTTTTTCCATAAATAAAATCTTACCCTTGCAGATATATCTTTGGTAAAGGTTATTGTATTGATTATCCTCATTTTAACTTGTGGAATGATAAATATAATTGATAAAAAAATTAATACTGCTAATAATAAAAGGGTGAGTATTTTAATAATTTCTTCTTTGCTTTTTTCTTTTATTAGATAAAGGAAAAAAAATGATAAAAAACCTGTTATTAAACATATATAACCAGCCCTTGAAAGAGAAAAAATGATGCCAGGAATTGAAAAGATTATTGCTAAAATACAAGAAAGTTTAATATATTTTTGAGCATTTGAAAATAAAACAGAGAGAAAGATTGGGTTTAAAAAAGCAAGAATTGCAGGATAACTGTTCATATGAGAAAGTATACCCCTTACTCTTGTGGCTCCAAAGAAAGAGCCTGTTGGCAATTTAGTTAAAAATTCACCGAGAATTACTATTGCTTTTCCTTTCCATTGCAAAAAACCTATAAAAGAATTAAAAAGAGAAAATATGGAGATGAAAAATATGAAAAGGTATATTTTATTTAATTCTGTTATTTCATTTACGAGTGCTATATAATATATAAAAACTGAAAGGATAAAGAGAAACATTATTAAAGTATATTTTGCATTTTTTGAAAATAATAAAGAGAAAAGGATTAGAAAAAGAAAAGAAATTAAAAAAGGAGAAAAGTTTTCTTTTGTTTTTAGTTTAAAATTTAGATAAAATAATTTGAATAAGTAAAAAAAAGAGAAAAAATCTATTATAGTTATAGAAATTGTTGGAATGAAATATTCAGGAACTTTCAAAAACAATCTTAAAAGAAATGTTAAGAAAAGAGGTGAAAGGATTAAAAAAGAAAGGGAAAAACTTTTTGTTAAAAAAAGAAGAATTAAGAAAGAAATAGATATTATTATTTTTAATATTATTTTTATATTTAGATCATAAAGAAGATAAATAAAAAGGGAGTATATTAAAATGTAAAAAAGAAAAGTTAAAATTAATTTTTTCATATGTTGATTTTTTTAAAAAAGTTCTTTAAATTATAATATTAATAATAAACGATGGAATATTGCAAATGAAAAAAATTGGGAGTTTAAAAGAAAAAACATTTAAAGGAGGAATATTTGTATTTTCTTACAGGGTTTTACAACAATTTTTAAATTTAATTAGACTTGTTATTCTCGGAAGAATTTTAGGACCAAAGGATTTTGGAATAGCGGGAATTGCTCTTCTTACAATTACAATAGTTGACACATTTACTCAAACAGGCATATCCCAGGCATTAATTCAAAAGAAAGAAGAAGTGGACAAATATTTAAATGATGCCTGGACATTTCTTGTTTTAAGAGGCATTTTTTTATCTATTTTCCTTTTAATTTCTTCCTCCTTTATCGGTAATTTTTTTAATTCTAATGAATCTATAAATGCAATAAGAGTTTTGAGCATTTATTTTTTATTTCAATCATCTTTAAATATTGGAGTTGTTGTTTTATGGCAGAGAGAACTTCAATTTAAAATATTTTTTATTTATCAATTTATTGGAATAATTACTGAATTTTTTGTTTCAATTTTTTTTGCTTTAATTTTTAAAAATTTTTGGGCTCTTATCTTTGGCACAATTTCAAAAAGTTTTGTTCTTTTAATAACAAGTTTTTTAATTCACCCATATAAACCAAAATTTGCTTTTAATATAAAAATTCTTTCCCCTCTTATTTCTTTTGGTAAATGGATTTTAATTTCTAATATTATTCTTTTCTTTTTAAATCAGGGAGGAGATATAGTAATAGGGAAGATTCTTGGTGCATATTTTTTAGGACTTTATCAGGTAGCATTTAGAATTTCAAATTTGCCTACAACAGAAATTACATGGGCAGTTTCACAGGTTGTTTTTCCTGCCTATTCAAGAATACAGGAAATAAAAGAAAAATTAAAAAAGGGTTATTTACAAACCTTTTCAATAATTTCTATTTTTGCTTTCATTTTTACCTTATGGATAATTATTTTTGGTAATCCCTTTGTCAAAATTTTTTTAGGAGAGAAATGGATTGAAATAATTCTGCCAATGAAAATACTTGCATTATGGGGATTTTTAAGGGCTCATAGTGCAACAACAGGCCCATTTTTTCAGGCAATTGGTAAGCCCTATTTTGCAACCCTTTACCAATTTATAAGACTTTTAATATTTGGAATAATTGTTTATCCTTTTACAAAATTTTTTGGAATAGTTGGCACTTCTCTTGCAATTCTTACAAGTGCTTTTTTTGTTGATATTTTTGCTATTTTTCACGTTTTCAAAATTATTGAATCAAAGATAAAGGAAATTTTTGAAATTTTCTTACCTTCAATTCTTTCTTCTTTTATATCTTTCATTTTTATAATAATTTTTGAAAAATTTTTTATATCAAATTATAACATTTTCAACTTCTTTATAATTTTTTTCCTTTTTACTTTTTTATACATTTTTTCCTTTTTATTCTTTATTAATTTTTTAAAAAATGAGAATTTTTTGGAAATAAAAAATCTTTTTTTAAAAACTATAAAATGATGAAAAAAAGGGTTCTTTTTATGCCAGATGGTTCAAAAGAAAATCCCTATCAAAAGCTCTTAAAAGAGGCTTTAATTAAAAAGAAAGTGAAAGTGGAAATTAAAAATGGTTCAGGTATTTTTAAAATAATAAATGAAGTAAAAAGATTTAAACCGAAGATTTTACATCTCCACTGGATTCATAATTATACCATTTCTTTTAGAAAAAATTTTTGTTTTTCTTTAATAAAAAGTTTTCTTTTTTTAATTCAGATTTTTTATTTAAAATTTAAAAAAATTAAAATAGTATGGACTGTCCATAATCTTTTAAATCACGAGAAAATTCATATCCCCCTTGAATATATTGTAAATTTTATTGCAATTAGATTTATGGATGCCTTCATTTTACATTCTAAAAAAGGAAAAGAAATTTTTATTAAAAAATATAAAATTCCTTTTAAAAAAATTCCAAAAATTTATGTGATACCTCATGGAAATTATATAAATTTTTATAAAAATGAGGTTTCAAAAGAAGAAGCAAGAAAAAAATTTAATTTAAAAGAAGAATTTGTTATTCTTTATCTTGGCTCATTAAGAAAATATAAGGGGATTATAGAATTAATAGATTGCTTTAAAGAGATAAGGAAAAAAAACTTTAAATTAATAATAGGTGGAAAACCATATAGTGAGATAGAAAAAAGAGAAATTGAGGAGAAAATCAAAGGAATAAATGAAATCCTATTTTTTCCATTTTTTATAAAAGATGAGGAAATTCAATTTTTCTATAATGCTTCAGATGTGGTTGTTTTCCCATTTAAAGAAATTTTTACTTCTGGAAGTTTAATATGTGCAATGGGTTTTAAAAAGGCTTTAATTTTACCTGAATTTGATTATCTTTTAGAAGAGGCTCCCTCTTTTAATTTTTTTTATTCTCCTTTTGAACCTCATGCATTAAAGAAGGCAATTGAAAGGGCATATAGTGAAAGGGATAGACTTGAGGAAATAGGGAGAAAAAACTTTTTATGGATTAAAAAAAGGTGCTGGGATAATATTGCAGATGCTCATCTTAAAATATATAATATATAACTTAAAATGAAAAAATTTGACATCTTTAAAATTTTGAGAATAGTTTTTGATTTTCTCTCCTTGATTCTTGGATTTATTCTTTCTTATTGGTTTAGATTTTATGGAGGTGTTATACCAATATTTCATTTTCCAATTCCTGATTTCAGGCATTATTTCTATGCATTTACTATAGTCTTTTTTATTGCCCTTTTTGTTTTTTATTTTACAGATTTATGGAAAGTTGAAGAAAAAGGTTTTTCTTTTCTTGATGAAGTTTTTGAAGTTTTAAGAGCTTTAATTATTCTTGGAATTATAACAACGGGTATTTCCTTCTTTTACAGAAAAATACTATATGCCCGTCTTGTTGTCATATTCTTCTTTTTATTTACATTTATTCTAATGCTTTTCTTTAGAGGAATAATAAGAATTTTGAAAAAGGAATTTTTGAAAAAAGGAAAAGGAATTTTAAGAGTGCTTCTTATTGGAGAAGGAGAAATTGGAGAATGGATTGAAAGAAAAATAGAAGAGGATAAAACATTAGGTTATAGGATTGAAAGTAATTTAAGTTCAGAAGATTTTTTAAAAATGGATTTTAAAGAATTTTTCTATGACTTGATTTTAATTGCCCTTCCATTAGAAAAACAATATCTTTTAAAGGATATTATAAAAAAGTGTGAAAATTTTGAAATCCCTATAAGAATTGTGCCTGATATTTATCAACTTATGATAGGAGGAGCAGGAATATACAATTTAGCTGGTATGCCAATTCTTGCAATTAAAGAGCCAAGATTAACGAGATTCCAGGCGTTCTTAAAAAGAGCATTTGATTTATTTTTCTCTTTATTTATTATAATCTTGACTTTGCCAATAATGGCTATTATTGCAATTTTAATAAAAATTCAAGATAAGGGCCCTGTTTTTTATTTACAGGAAAGAGTTGGACAGGATGGTAAAATATTTAAACTTATAAAATTTAGAACGATGAAAGTTGGTGCTGATAAAGAAGAAAAACCAAAATTTACAACACCTGATGATCCAAGAGTAACAAAAATTGGAAGATTTTTAAGAAAATATTCTCTTGATGAACTTCCCCAGTTTTTCAATGTATTAAAAGGTGATATGAGTGTTGTTGGTCCAAGACCTGAAAGACCTTATTTTGTTGAAAAGTTTTCAAAGGAAATTCCAAGGTATTTAGAAAGGCACAGGTTTAAATCAGGAATAACAGGATGGGCACAGGTAAATGGTTTAAGGGGAGACACACCTATTGATGAGAGGGTTAGATATGATTTATATTATATAAATAACTGGTCAATCTGGTTTGATATAAAAATAATTATTAAAACAATACTTACATTTTTTTCTCAAAAGCATGCTTATTAATTATGTATGATGTAATAGTAATAGGTGGAGGTCATGCAGGTTGTGAGGCAGGTTTAGCATGTGCAAGGATGGGTGCAAAGACCCTTTTAATAACTTTAAAAAAAGACAAAATAGCACAGATGTCCTGTAATCCATCAATAGGTGGAGTTGCAAAGGCTCAACTTGTAAAAGAAATAGATGCACTTGGTGGTGAAATGGCAAAGAATATTGACGAAACAGGAATCCAGTTTAGATTACTTAATACAAAAAAGGGTCCTGCAGTATGGTCATTAAGGGCACAGGCTGATAGAGAATTGTATAAGAAAAGGATGCAGGAAGTTATTTTTTCTCAAGAAAATCTCTTTGTTTTAGAAGATGAGGTTATTGAAATAATTGCTGATAAAGAAGTTAAAGGGGTTATAACAGAAAGTGGAAGAAAAATAAATGCAGGTGCGGTAATATTAACAGGCGGGACATTTTTAAATGGTGTAATACATATAGGGTTAATACAGTTTAAGGCAGGAAGGATGGGTGAAAGACCATCAAAGAAATTATCAGATTCTTTGAGAAAACTGGGATTTAATCTGGGAAGACTAAAAACAGGAACATCACCAAGAATAAAAAAAAGTTCAATTGATTTTAGTAAAGTAAGCATTTTAGAAGGAGACGAAAATCCAAGAGGTTTTTCCTTTAGAAATCCTTTTTTAAGTTTAAAACAAGAGGTTTGCTGGACAACATATACAAATCCTGAAACTCATAGAATAGTTAATGAATACAGGGAGATATGTCCTTTATTCACAGGTCAGATAAAATCAATAGGCCCAAGATATTGTCCTTCAATTGAAGCAAAAGTTTTTAATTTCCCAAATAAAGAAAGGCATCTTTTGTTTTTAGAGCCTGATGGAAAAGATTCAGATATCATATATATTTCAGGTCTTTCAACATCTTATGGTTTTGATATTCAATATAAGATTTTAAAAACAATAAAAGGACTTGAAAATGCAGAAATACTTATACCAGGATATGCAATTGAATACGATTTTTCTGATCCAAGGCAACTTTATCCATGGCTTGAATCAAAAATAATAAAAGGTCTTTTTTTTGCAGGACAGATAAATGGAACAAGTGGATATGAAGAAGCAGGGGCGCAGGGAATTGTTGCAGGCATAAATGCAGTTTTATATCTTGATAAAAAAGAGCCATTTGTAATTAAAAGGAATGAAGGCTATATTGGTGTTTTAATAGATGACCTTACAACAAAAGGAGTTGATGAACCCTACAGGATGTTTACATCAAGGGCTGAATATAGAATAATTTTAAGGCAGGATAATGCACCGGAAAGGTTAATTCATTATGGATATAAGTTTGGGCTTATAAAAGAAAGTGAATATAGAAAATTTTTGGAAGAAAGAAAGATTGTTGATGAAGAAATTGAGAGATTAAAAAATGAAAGGATTAAAAGGGAAGATGCTTTAAAAGTATGTAATGACAATTTTAAAGAAACATTGACACTTGATGAACTTTTAAAAAGACCAGAGGTTAAGTATGATGATTTAATGAAAATAAATAAAGCAAAACCAATTCCACCTCATTTAAAGGAAAAAATAGAAATTGAAATAAAATATGAGGGATTTATAAAAAGGCAGTTGAATGAAGCAAAACATTTTGAAAAACTTGAGAAAAAGAGAATACCTGAGTGGATTGACTATGATAAAGTTCCAAATCTTTCTTTTGAAGCAAGGGAAAAGTTAAAAAAATATAAACCCTTAAATTTAGGACAGGCTCAAAGAATACCAGGAATAAGAGCCTCTGATATAACCTCTTTACTCTTTTATATTGAAAACTATTTCAAATAAATTATTTTGAATTTTCCCTCTTTTGTTTTTATAAAATAAATACCCTTTGAAAAATCATAATTAATCTTTCTTCCTGAAGAAGAATAAAGTCCAAAATCTTTTAAAATAAACGGTTTTGAAAATGTTTTAGATGTTAAATTGATCTTTTTAAACTTTTCATTCTCAGAAATTTTCTGTCCTAAAACCTTTGCAAGTTCAGCAACAGTTGCAACAATTGCCTTTATGCTATTTTTCATTAGTTTAAAATCATTTGCAGAAGGACCTATTGTATCAGCTGTGCTGTGTATATAAGGGTTTGCACCTACCACTGCATCATCAATTGTTAATATTGCAGGGTATCCTGCCTCTTGGAAAGAAGCATGGTCAGAAGAAGCACCTCCTCCCAAATGTCTTTCAATTATTGGAAGTTCAGAAACATATACAGAACCAAAATGAATCAATGTATCCGATAAGTATGCTGAAGGCAAGTGGTTATTATCATCAGCATCAAGGTCTTCAACATTCCCCTGGTCTCTATGACATATCATATCCATATTATAAACACCCCTTATTTTGCTTTGGGCATTTGCACAACTATCAGCATATGTTCCACTTCCTATAAGTCCCTGTTCCTCACCAACAAAACATATAAATCTTATTTCGTGCCTGAAATTATAATTTGCCATAACCTTTGCAGCAGTTAAAACACCTGCACTTCCAGAACCATTATCATCTGCTCCAGGAGCAACATTTTCTGAACCATAAGGATTTCCTGCTGTTGCATCAAGATGACCACATATTATAAATGCTGTATCAGTTTGTCCATATTTTATTCCAACAACATTCTTTGCTTTAAATTCTCCCCATGGATCCTGTCCTGGGTAACTATAATATACATGATCAAGTCCGAACTCCAGAAATTTATTATAAACATATTGAGCAGCCTTTCCAATACTATCATGATGGGAATTTCTTGTCCTGAAATTTTGGAGCCTTTTTAAATAATTATAACATGTGGCAGAATCAATCTGGGAAATCATCTGTTCTATAATTGGATTTTGGAAATAAGGTTTTACTGGTAAATAAAGATTTTCAAAAGAAATTTTAATTTTTCTTTTCCTTATATATTTTATTTCAGCCCTTATTTTTAAATCCTCTGGTCTTTTCCTGTATATATCCTTTACAATTAAAAGATTGTCTTTTTTCCATAAAACTTTTACATATTTTTTATACTTTGAAATATCTATATCTTCCAAGAGTCTTACAATAAAATAATTTTCATCTCTTGGGTTTTTATCAAGCACTTCTATTTTATAGTTTTCTGGCAAATTTTCTTCATTTGAAACACAAAGAGAAAAATCTTTATTCCATTCCCATACCTCTATTCCATTTTTCTGTAAATTTTCTATTTCCTCATAAGGAAGATTATCAATTTTGAATAAGAGTTCATCTGCATATAAAATTAAAATTCCCACGAGCAGTATAAAAAACTTTTTCATATTTCCTCCTTAATTAAAAGTTAAATTATAAATAAAAAAATTAATTAAAGTCAACAATTTTAATATGTCAACGGGATGAATTTTACAATTTTGATTTAAATGTCTGATATGTTTTAAAATTTAAAAATATAAAGGAGGATTTAAGATGAAAAATTTTATAAAGGTAATGATATTTTGGTCTTTTATTTTTGATTTTCTATACGGGCAGGAGAAGAAATTTCCATATGAATATATTCCGAAGATTGGTGATCTTGGATATGGGGTAAAGGTTTCTCCTAAAAAGGAAAAAGAACTTTATACTATGAAGATTAATCCAGTAACACCACCAGAAGGAATTGAAACAGGGCATGTTATTCTTTATGGTCATTATATAAAAAGACCTTATAAGTTAGAAATTAAAGATGATACTTTACTTTTTTTAAATGGTATTCAGATATTTCCTCCTTTAGAAGTGAAAGCAAGAAAATATGCAGATTCTGTTTTTCATGAAAGAGCCAGGAAAAAATATTATTGGATGGGACCTTATACAAAACACTTGAATGAACTCCTGAAAGAAGCTGATATAGTTTATAAAAGGGTATATAAAAAACAAAATGCAAAAGCCGCAAAAGATTCGGTATTAAAATTTTTGCAACAGGATCCCTGGGTTAAGGAGGGTAAAATAGAATTCTCTGCTGGGGACACTTCAGATTATTATGTCATTAAAAAAAGGTATGTATATAAAGGAAAACCCACGGAATGGGTAATGATTCCATTTTATCCCGAATATGAACCTGCTTTTCCTGTCCCTAAAACTAAGGAGGAAAAGATAGAGAGTAAAAAAAGAAATGTTCTTTATTTAAAAAGAGAGGCAGAAAATACTTTGAAAGAAGGTAGGATGCTTCATATTAATGGATTATCAGGTTCAGTGGAGGAATTTTATATGATAGTAAAAATTTTGAGGAGTACTTCCTTGACTCCTCAGGAAAAAATTGCGGCATTGTCAAGAATGGGAATGATGGAAGACGATGTAAAGCTTATTTTTTATAATTTCGATCCTCTGGAATATCCTTCTATAGAAGAATTAGAAAAAGAGGTTAAAGGTAAAATAAGGATGGGGGAAATAGAACTGATAAAGCAATTAATAGGAAATCAAATCGCGGAAAAAATTTTTGGAGAAAAAAATAAAAAGGAGAAAGTGAAATGAAAAAATTTATTTTATTATTTCTCCCTTTAATTGGATTTGCTTCTTTACCCCCAGAAATTCCCTATACTAATAAAGGATTAATATTTTTCCCTTGCAACTTTGATAATCAAGATCAGAAGTTGTTTAATGCCTTCGCTGATACTGTGTTAGGAAATATTTTTAAGTTTCACTCTTATAGTGTTAATGTATATAAAGACCCTGACCCGGGTGCACCTGGATTAATAAAAATTCTTCCTACTTTTATTACACAATTAAGCAGTGGTATTTACGGTTTCATTTGTATTTATACACATGGAACCCAAAACTGGATCGCTGTAGAATATTTCCCACCTGAAGAAGGAGAGAAGTGTGAGAGAAGGGTAGATACACTTCGAGAGTATTACAATGCAAAAGAACAATAAATATTATCAAATTTTAATTTTATTAAAAAG
>JBDRZD010000044.1:0-15035 GCA_039803745.1 Caldifarciminota bacterium | reverse complement strand
GAACCTGTTTTAATGAATAAATTTTATAACTAAAGGGATAATCATTATTCCATAATTTTGTGGTTATGAATATTTCTATATTTTCAAAAGGAATTTTAAATATTCCATTTTCAAAATAAAATTTCATTTAACCAATCTCTGATAGAAATATTTTATCCTCTTCATAAAGATTTAAAGAGATTATTTTATTTTCTGGTGATTTTAATTCAGGATCCCTTTCCAAAACTGCCTCAGCCTGTCTTTTTGCTTTCAAAAGTATATCCTTATTTTTAATTATATCTCCCATTTTAAAGTTTAAATATCCGTGCTGTCTTGTTCCCATTAAATCTCCTGGTCCCCTTATTCTTAAATCAAGTTCAGATAAAATAAATCCATCATTTGTTTTTAAGAATGCAGAAATTCTTTCCTTTGCTTCACCTTCAAGTTCATCAGGAACAATTAATATACAATAAGAATCTCTTTCACCTCTTCCTATTCTTCCTCTTAGTTGATGCAACTGTGAAAGACCAAACCTTTCTGCCCCTTCTATTACCATTATTGTTGCATCCTTAATGTCTATTCCAACTTCAACCATCTGTGTTGCCACAAGAATATTTATCTCTCCCTTTCTGAATTTTTCCATCGTAAGGTTTCTTTTCTCCGGAGGAACTTTTGAATGTAATATTCCAATTTTTATTCCTTCCTGAGCAAAATCCTTTAACTCTGAAAATATTTCTTCACAGGCTTTTATCTCAAGTTTTTCAGACTTTTCAATTATAGGTGAAACAATGTATGCTTTTTCATTCTCTTTTAATATCCTTTCAAAGAGTTTTGCATAAAATTCCTTTCTCCTTGATTTTTTAACAATACTTGTTTTTATATTTCCCCTTCCTTTTGGAAGTTCTTTTAAAGTGCTTATTTCAAGGTCAGAATATAGAGCAAGGGCAAGTGTTCTTGGAATAGGTGTTGCTGTCATTATTAAAAGATGTGGAAATTTTCCCTTTTTAACAAGTTTTGCCCTTTGATATACTCCAAATTTATGCTGTTCATCTATTATAACAAGACCAAGATTTTTAAATTCAACATTTTCTTCAATCAATGAATGGGTTCCTATTAAAAGATCAATTCTTCCTTCACTTAAATCCATTAAAATTTTCTTTTTATCCTTTTCTTTTATTTTTCCTTTTAATATCTCAACTTTTAAATTTAAATTCTCAAAGAATTTTTTTGTAACTAAAAAATGCTGTTCTGCAAGTATCTCTGTTGGTGCCATAAAGGCAACTTGAAAACCATTTTCAATTGCAATTAAAGAAGCGTAAAGAGCAACAACTGTTTTTCCACTTCCAACTTCTCCTTGCAGAAGTCTTCTCATCGGAATTTCCTTTGCCATATCAACTTCAATTTCCCTTATTACTCTTTTTTGATCATTTGTTAGTTCAAATTCAAGGGAATTTAAAAATTTTTTTGTTAAAGTATGTTTTACAAGTAATTTTGGTGCTTTTAATTTTTGATATTTATATAAGAGCAAGTGGATGAAATAATAAAAGAATTCTTCAAATATAAGAGTTTTATGACTTATATCTATAATTTCAAAACTGGATGGGAAATGCATATAATATATTGCCTTTTTTCTTGGTAAAAGTGCATGATGTTTTATTATATATTCAGGAAGTTTTTCTGGTATTTTTTCTTTTAATTCCTCAAGAATATCATATATCAAATTTCTTATAAATTTAGGTCTTAAAATGGTTTTTGTTTTCCCACTTGTTATTGAAATCTGTGGATAAATGGGAACTATTTTACCTGCATGAATCAATTCAATTCTTTTTTTATCAAGTATTTCAAATTCTGGATGAAAAATTTGTTTTATTCCTTTAAATTCTGAAACTCTACCAGAAGCAATAACTTCATCTCCAATTTTAAAGGATTTCATAAAATATGGAGTATTTACAAAAACAAGTTCCATCCATCCAGTCTCATCCTTTATTATTACTATGAAAAGTTCTTTATGGGGAGAAATTTTTCTTATCCCTTTCGTATAAACTTTACCATAAACAATCTCTTCTTCGCCGGGCTTTAAATCTCTTATTTTCTTAATTATTCTTCTATCAACATATTTCTTTGGCTTAAAATATAATAAATCTTCTACTTTTTTAATTCCTATTTTTTCAAAAACTTTTGCCTTTTTGGGACCTATTCCTTTTAGAAATCTTATTTCAGTATCAAGATTTATATTCTGCAATTATTTTATAACTATACTTAAAATTTTATCAGGAACATAATGCACTTTAACTATTTCCTTATTTTCAATATACCTTTTTACATTTGGCAGAGAAAAAGCCATTTCTTTAATTTCTTCCTCATTTTTTCCTTTTTTAACCTTTATTTTCCCCCTTACTTTACCATTTATTTGAACAACAATAGTAACTTCTTCCTCTTCAATAACCTTTTCATCCCACTTTTGCCATTTCTCTTTTAATATACTTCCTCTTTCTTTTTTACTCCATATTTCCTCTGCCATATGAGGAGCAAAAGGCGAAAGGGCGATACAGAAGAAATTTAGAGAATAACCAAATATTTCAGATAGTTTCAGAGGAAATGAATATAAGTGGTTCATCCATTCCATTAAAGCAGCAATTGCTGTGTTGAACTTATAATTTTCAATATCTTCTGAAACTCTTTTAAAATAAATATGGGTTAATTTATAAAGTTCTTTTTCTTTTTCACTTAATTTTTCCTTATTTATTTCCAAAATCGCCTTTTTAAATACTTCTTCATTTTCATTAAACAGTTTCCATACTCTTAATAAGAATCTTTTTGCTCCCTGAACACCTTCATCTGTCCATTCAAAATCCCTTTCTGGTGGACCTGCAAAGAGTATGTTTATCCTTGCAATATCTGCTCCCCAATCTTTTGTAAATTCCCTAATTGTTACTGCATTTCCTGCCCTTTTTGACATCATCTCAACATTCCCATCAGGTGTTCTTCTTAAAACCATTCCTTGAGTAAAAAGTCTTTCAAAAGGTTCATCAAAGGGAATTAATCCCTCATCATATAAAACTTTTGTTATAAATCTTGAATATAAAAGATGTCCTGTTGCATGTTCTGCTCCACCTATATATTCATCTACAGGAAGCCATCTTTTAATTTTCTCTTTATCAAAAATTTCTTTATCATTTTTTGGATCAATATATCTTAAATAATACCATGATGAATCAACAAATGTATCCATTGTATCAGGGTCCCTTTTTGCCTTATTTTTGCATTTTGGACAAGTTGTATTCATAAATTCCTCATTAGTTTCAAGAGGTGACCTTCCCTTTGGTATATAATCAACCTTTTCAGGAAGCAAAACAGGTAAATCCTTTTCATTTACAGGAACTATACCGCAATTTTCACAATGAATTATCGGAATAGGTGCTCCCCAGTATCTTTGTCTTGATATAAGCCAATCTCTTAATCTAAAACTTATTGATTTTCTTCCAAGTCCCATTTTTTCCAATTTTTCGCATACTTTTTCAATCCCATTTTTTGAATCAAGTCCTGTGAATTCACCTGAATTAATCATTATTCCATATTCCTCATAGGCTCTTTCAATCTCCTCTCCAATTTCTGAATCAAATGGTTTTATAACAATCTTTATTTTCAAATTCATTTTCCTTGCGAATTCAAAATCCCTTTGATCATGTCCTGGAACACCCATAACAATGCCTGTTCCATAATGGGCAAGAACATAATCACCGACAAATATTGGAAGTTTTTCACCTGTAAAAGGATGTATTGCATATTTGCCTGTAAATACACCTGTTTTTTCCCTTAATATACTTGCCCTTTCTATTTCAGAAATCTTTAATGACCTCTCTATATATCTTAAAACCTCATTTTTATATTCTGAATTTTTTATTATCTCTTTAATAATTTCATTTTCTGGACTTATTGTTAAAAATGTAACTCCATATATTGTATCTGCCCTTGTTGTAAAAACTTTTAATTTTATATCTTTATTTTCTTCAAAGATAAAATCAATCTCAACTCCCTCTGATTTTCCTATCCAGTTTCTTTGCATCTCAATAACCCTTTCAGGCCACTTACCTTCAAGTTTCTCTAAATCTTTTAAAAGTCTTTCAGCATAATCCGTTATTTTAAAAAACCATTGTTCAAGTTCTTTTTTTGTAACTTCCTTTCCGCATCTTTCACATCTTCCATGAGCAATTTGCTCATTTGCTAAAACTGTTTTACAGGAAGGACAAAAATTAACAAATGCTTTTTTTCTATAAGCAAGTTTTCTTTTAAAGAGCAATAAAAAAAGCCACTGTGTCCATTTATAATAATCTGGTTTGCATGTAAATATTTCTCTATCCCAATCATAAAGAATCCCCATTTTTTTAATATCTTCTCTTGACTCTTCAATATTTTTAAATGTCCATTCTCTGGGATGTATTTTTCTCCTGATTGCAGCATTTTCAGCAGGAAGACCAAAGGAATCCCAGCCAAAAGGATGAAGAACATCATACCCTTCCATTTTCTTTTTTCTTGCAATTACATCACCTATCACATAATTTCTGCAATGACCCATGTGAAGGTCACCTGATGGATATGGAAACATTACAAGAACATAGAATTTTTTTTCTGGGAAATCACCTGCTCTTAAAATTTTTTCCTCTTCCCAGATTTTTTGCCACTTCTTCTCAACTTCATAAAAATTATACTCTCTCATAAGTTTTTAATTATAATTAAATTTTTAAAGATTAATCAAATTTTTTGAAGAATTCAATATAAAGTTTTCTTATAACAGGTAAAAGATAAAATAAGGCAATTATATTTGGTATTGCCATAAGTCCATTTAATGTATCTGCAATACTCCATACTGCTTCAAGTTTCCCAAGAGAACCAAGTAGTATAAAAGGAAGCCATATTATTCTATAAATCATTCTTGCAATATGTTTATAACCAACCAAATAGGAAAGATATGTTTCTCCATAAAAACACCATGCGAGATTTGTATCATAGGCAGTTAATATCATTGATATTGTTACGATTGCATTACCAAGATTAAATCCGAATAATGTTGAAAATGCCTCTGATGTAAGTGTTGCTCCTGTTTTTCCTGTTATCCATACTCCACTTGTTATTATTGCAAGCCCTGTTATAAAACACATTACTATTGTATCAAAAAATACTTCAAAACAGCCCCAGAATCCCTGCCTTACAGGATGGTCAGTTTTTGCTGTTGAATGGGCAACCGGTGCACTTCCAAGCCCTGCCTCATTTGAAAATACACCTCTTGCAATACCATATTTTATAGCAGAAGAAATAGAGGCACCTAAAAAACCGCCTATTGGTGCAACAGGTTTAAATGCGTGTATGAATATAATTTTTATTGCTTCTGGTATATTATAAAAATGTTTTAATATTACTAAAATTGCACATATCATATATGTGATGCACATAAAAGGAACAAAAAATGTTGCAACCTGTGCAATCCTTTTTATTCCTCCAATTGTAACAAGACCAACTGCTATTATTAAAACTATTCCTGTTAAAAACTTTGGGATTCCAAAGTGAGAAGCACCTTCAGCAACAGAATTTGCTTGAACCATATTCCCTATTCCAAATGCAGCAATTGCTCCAAAGAGTGCAAATATTATTCCAAGAAATTTGAATTTTTTACCCATTCCCTTTTCTATATAAACCATTGGTCCACCAACCATCGGACCTTCTTTTTCTCTTATTCTATAATTTATTGATAGGACAACCTCTCCAAACTTTGTAGCCATTCCAAGGATACCAGAGATAAGCATCCAGAAAAGGGCACCGGGTCCACCAAGGGCAATTGCAGTTGCAACACCTGCAATGTTTCCAACACCAACAGTTCCACCCATAGCAACAGTTAATGCCTGAAAAGGAGTTATATCTCCCTCTTTTCCTTTTGGTGCTGTAAACATTTTTCCAAATGTTTCTTTCATTATCCTTTTGAATTTTGTGAACTGGAGGAAACCTGTAATTATTGAAATTCCTATTCCAGCCCCTATCAAAAGGATTATGGTTGGGATTCCCCATACAATTTGATTCAATTTTTCATTTATTTTTAATATTGTTTCAATCATATTTTAATTATAAACTATTTTTCCATTATAATTAAATTTTATGAATAAAAAAGAAGAAATACTCGCCATTTTAAAAGAAATAATTGATCCTGAAATTGGTAGGGATATAGTTTCTGCAGGATTTGTTCAGGATTTAGAAATTTTAGATGATAAAGTTTTGATGAGGCTTGTTTTAACAAGCATTGCCTGTCCTTTAAAAGATTATTTTAAAAATGAGATAACAAAAAAATTAAAGGAAAAATTTGAATGGATTAAAGATGTTGAGATTGCGATTGATGCAAAAAGTTATGATGTTTTTTCTCAAAGAAAAAAAGTTGAGGGGGTTAAAAATATTATTGCAATTTTAAGTGGAAAGGGAGGAGTTGGAAAATCAACAGTTTCAATAAACTTAGCATTTGCATTAAGTGAAAAAGGGAAAAAAGTTGGTCTTTTAGATGCTGATGTTTATGGACCAACAATTTCAATAATGGGAGGTAAAGGTAAAATAATTTTTGAAGATGATAAGATAATCCCTTATGAAAGGGATGGTGTTAAGATAATTTCCCTTGGTTATTTAACTTCAAAGGATGCACCAATAATATGGAGAGGACCTTTAATCCATTCTGCATTAAGACAACTTTTATTTGATACAAAATGGGGGGAAATTGATTATTTAATAATAGATTTGCCTCCTGGAACAGGTGACCCTATAATTTCTTTATCCCAACTTACTTATTTAAAAGGAGGAATTGCAGTTACAACGCCTCAGGATGTTGCGATAAGTGATGTTAGAAGGGCAATAAATATGCTCTTTAAACTTTATATTCCTTTTCTTGGAATTATAGAAAATATGTCCTATTTTAAATGCGATAACTGTTTTAAAATTCACCATATTTTTGGCTTTTCAAAAATAGATGAAATTGCAAAGGAATTTAATTCAGAAGTTCTTGGGAGGATTCAGTTTGATATAAATTTAGCAAGTTCAAGTGATAGAGGCGAAATATTTGTTTTAAAATATAAAGAAAATGAAACTGCAAAGATATTTTTTGAAATTGCAGAGAAAATTTTAAAGAAATGAAAATTTACAATACTCTGACAAAAAAATTGGAGGAATTTATCCCATTAAGGGAAAACAAAGTGGGTATTTATTTTTGTGGAATGACTGTTCAGGATTCTCCTCATGTAGGACATTTAAGGGCATTTTTATGTGGTGATGTTTTAAGAAGGTATCTTGAATACAAGGGTTTTGAAGTAAGATATATTCTAAACTTTACGGATATAGATGATAAAATAATTAAAAAATCATGGGAAGAGAAAGTTGACTGGAGAGAGATTGCTCAGAGATATGAAAAGGAATATTTTGAGGTTGAAAGAATAATGAATATAAAGCCTGCAAGTTTTTATCCAAGGGCAACACAGCATATTGAAGAGATAATCAATTTAATTTTGATTTTAAAAGAAAAGGGATTTGCCTATGAATCTGGTGGAAATGTATGGTATGATGTTTCAAAATTTAAAAGTTATGGTAAACTTTCAGGTAAAAATATAGATGAACTTATTGAAGGAGCACGGGTTGAACCTGATCCTTCGAAAAGGGATCCCCTTGATTTTTCATTATGGAAAGTTCAAAAAGAAAATGAGCCATATTTTTATTCACCCTTTGGAAAAGGAAGACCTGGATGGCATATTGAATGTTCTGCAATGAGCATGAAATATCTTGGTGAAACCTTTGATATACATGGAGGGGGTGAGGATTTGATTTTCCCGCATCATGAGAATGAAATTGCCCAGAGTGAAGGAGCAACAGGGAAAGAATTTGTAAGATACTGGTTTCATAATGCACCTGTTAATTTAAAGGGAGAAAAGATGAGTAAATCAACTGGTCTTTTCTTCAGGGTTTTAGATGTATTAAAAGAATATTCTCCAAATGTTTTAAAGTTTTTCCTCTTAAGGGCTCATTATAAATCAAAGATAGAATATTCAAAAGAACTTCTTGATGATGCAAAAGCAGGATGGGAAAGAATAGAGAATTTTATAAATAAAGGAGAAATTAAGGAAATTGAAATAAAAAATCCAGAGACAAGGGAATATTTAAAAAAATTTGAGGAATATATGGATGACGATCTTAATACACCAAAGGTTTTTTCTTTAATTTTTGAACTTGTAAAAATTGGAAACATTTATTATGAAAAAAAGGATGAGAGATTTCTTGAAATAAAATCATTAATTCTTTTGATTTTAAAAATTCTTGGCTTTTCTCAATTTGAAAAAAAGTTTGAGTCAAAAATTGTTGATGATCTTTTAAACATAATAATTGAAGTTAGACAAAGGTTAAGGGAAGAAAAAAGGTTTGACCTTTCTGATAAAATTAGAGAAGATTTAAAAAATCTTGGAATAATTGTTGAAGATAAAAAAGAAGGTAGTTCTTATAGATTCATTTAATGAAAACTCTTTTCATAACAGGTGGAGCAAAAAGGATTGGAAGGGAAATAGTTTTAAAATTTGCAAGGGAAGGATTTGATATCTGTTTTACTTATTTAAAATCAGAAAAGGAGGCTTTTAAAACAAAGGAGGATGTTGAAAGTATTGGAAGAAAATGTGTTATTCTAAAAGGTGATTTAAGAGATTTGAACACGATTTTAAAATGGAGAGACCAGTTTTTTAAAGAATTTGAAAAATGTGATTGTCTTATAAATAATGCTGCTCTCTTTTATAAAGGAAATTTAAAAGAATTAACTGAAAAGGATTTTGATGAAATAATGAGTGTTAATTTAAAAGCCCCCCTTTTTATTTCAAAATATTTCTCAGAAAAAATGAAGGAAGGGGTTATAATAAATATTGCTGATGTTGCAGGTAAGGTTTTATGGAAAGATTATTTAATTTACAGTCTTTCAAAGGCATCCTTAATTGCCCTTACAAAGATTTTAGCAAAGGAACTTGCACCTTCTATAAGAGTATGTGCGATTGCACCCGGGGTAATTCTTATAGATTCTCCTCAAAAAGAAAAGGCATTAAAGAAAGTGCCCTTGAAAAAAATGGGAAATCCAGAAGATATTGCCGAAGCCTGTTTTTTTATATATAAAAATAATTATATCACGGGAACTGTTCTTTACATAGATGGGGGAAGAAGTATTTATGGCTGATTTTTATGTATCCTTAATTTTGGTGGAGGTGAGGGTACTATTATTATTTCTCCATCTATAAAATAATTTTCCTTTATATTTTCTCTTACATTGTCATTTTCATCTATTACCCCAAATTTATCAATTATACATTTTCTAACAATTCCTCCCTTTTTTACAATCACACCATAATGCAGTATTGAATCCTCAATTATTGCATTTTCTTCAATTACACAGTTTCTACTTATAATTGAGTTGATTATTTTTGCATTTTTATAAATCTTTGCACCTTCTGCTATTAAAGAATTTTCAATATAAACATTTCTTGCTATATACGCAGGTGGATCCCTATAACTTATAGTTCTTATTGGCCAATCAGGGTTATGCAGATTTAAAAGGGGTGGCTCTTTTAATATATCCCTATGAGCCTCATAGTATTCCCTTATTGTTCCAACATCTCTCCAATAGGGGGCTATTTCACCTTTTATTTTATTTGTGGAAAAATCATAAACAAATACCTTTGAATATTTATAAACTTTTGGCAATATATCTTTTCCAAAGTCATGGGTACTATTTTTATCCTTTGAATCTTCAATGATGACTTCTTCAAGGAACTCCCTTTTGAAAACATAATTTCCCATAGAGGCAAGCAATTTTTTACCTTTTGCCTCCTCTGGTAAACTTTTTGGTTTTTCCCAAAAACCACAGACCCTCCCTTTTTCATCAGAGCATATAATTCCATATTGAGATATTTTTTCAATTTCAAAAGGTGTTCCTGAAATTGTTAAATCTGCATTATTTTCTAAATGAAATAAAAGCATTTGAGATATATCCATTTTATAAACATGGTCTGCTGCAAATATTAAAACAATATCAGGGTCAAAATTTGATAAGAGATGGAGATTTTGGTACACCGCATCAGCAGTTCCAAGATACCAGTGTTCACCTGTCCACATCTGAGCAGGTGCAATTGTTATAAAGAAATTCCTTCCCCTTAATGCACTTCCAAGTTGCCATCCCTGTTCAATATGTTCTGTTAAACTCTGTGCCTTATACTGGGTTAAAATATAAATAGATAATATTTCAGAGTTTGTTAAATTTGATAATACAAAATCTATAATTCTATATTTTCCACCAAAAGGGACAGCAGGCTTTGTTCTATATTTTGTTAATGGATATAATCTTTCTCCTCTTCCACCAGCAAGAACAAATGCGAGTATTTTTAAATTTCTAAAGTTCTTCATAAATTTTTTTATAAAGTTTTATATATTCGTCTGCTCTTTTATTCCATGAAAAATCTATTTCCATACATTTTTTTGAAATTTCCTCCCATTTATTTTTATCTTTATAAATCTCAATTGCCCTCTCAAGCTTTTTTATAAATTTTTCCCCTTTATATTCATCAAATAAAAATCCATAACCGCCTTTATCAAAATCAACAATTGTATCTTTGATTCCGCCCGTTTCAAAGGCAAGGGATGGGGTTCCATATCTTGCTGCTATCATCTGGGTTAGTCCACATGGTTCAAAACGGGAAGGAATCAAAAATAAATCAGAGCCCGCATATATTTTCCTTGAAAGTTTTATGTTAAATTCTGGTATGAATTTAAACTTATCCTTATATTTTTTTTCATAACCTTTTATAATTTTTTCATATTTCTCTTCACCCTGTGCAAGCAAAATAAATCTTAAATCCCTTTTAAAAAATTCATCAAAACTCTCTATTAAAAGGTCAAATCCCTTTTGATATGTTAATCTTGATACCATACCTATTAAAATTGAATTACTTTCACTACCAAAGAATTCTTTCTCAAGAAATCTTTTATTTTCCCTTTTCCCATCAATTAAATTATCTTTATTATAATTTTTATAAATATCCTTATCTTTTTCTGGATCCCATTCATTATAATCAATTCCGTTTAATATTCCATAAACTTTATTCTTTTTTTCTTTTAAAACACCTTCAAGACCACATCCATATTCCTTTGTTAATATTTCTTTCGCATAAGATGGACTCACAGTGCTTATAAAATCTGAATAAATTATGCCTCCCTTTAAAAAGTTTAATTTCCCATAAAACTCTATTTTTTCTTCCACATCTTCATTTAAATTTATTTCATTTAAAACATCTTTTTCATAAACTCCCTGATATGAAAGATTATGAATGGTAAGTAAAATTTTTGTTTTTTTAAAAAAATTATCATTTTTAAAATTATTCTTTAAATAAACTGGAATAAAAGATGTGTGCCAGTCATTTATATGAATTATATCAGGGCTAAAATTTAATTTTTTCAAAAAATAGATAGCAGAATAAGAAAAGAAAGCAAACCTTTTATATTGGTCATCTTTTTCTATTTTTGGAGGAACATAAACATATTCCCTTCCAAAAAATTCCTCCTCTTTTAATAAAAAAACATGTGTTTCCTTAAATATTATTTTATACCATGTTATTTCAAAGTCCTTTCCGTTCCAGAATATTTTATAATTTATTTTATCTTCAATTTTAAAATTCTCAATATTTAAAAATTTTGAATAAAAGGGAGTCAAAATTATTACTTCAATTCCTTTTTCTTTGAGTAAAAAAGGAAGTGAGCCTGCAACATCAGCAAGTCCACCAACCTTTGAAAAGGGATAAACTTCTGCTGAAACAAAGGCTACTTTCACAATTTTATTTTAAGGTAAAAAATTGAATTTTTTCAAGTCTTTTTATTATAATTAAATTTTAATGAAAAAAATAAATCTTTCAATCCTTTGGCATTTTCATCAACCTTCCTATTTATGTATAGAACCTGAAAGGGAGTATTTCTTCTTTCCATGGGTATTTTTACATTCTGTAAGAGAATATTATGATATGGGAAGAATCCTTTTGGATTCACCTGAAAATGTTAAAGTAACCTTTAATATTACTCCAACTCTTTGGTATCAGATTAAAAAATATATAAAAGGAGAATTTTTTGATAAATGGATAGAGATTTATAAAAAAAGACCTGAAGATATGGATGAGGAGGAAAAAATATTTGTTTTAAGGAACTTTTTCTCATTAAATTATGAGAATCAGATTTTTCCTTATGAAAGATATAGATATTTACTCACAAAAAGGGGTAGTGTATTAGGACTTGAGGAAAAAGTAAAATATTTTTCAAATGATGAGATAAGGGATATTTGTTTTTATTTTTTATTTTCTTCATTTTCAGAAATTTTAAAGGAAGAGAACAAAATTTTAAAGGAGTTTTTAAACAAGAAAAAGAATTTCAGCGAAGAAGATAAAGAAATTCTTCTTAAAATTGCTCTTGAAACAATCAAAGAGGTTGAAAGAATTTACAAAGATCTAATTTTTCTTAAAAAAGTTGAAATAACAACAAGCCCTTTTTCCCATCCTATACTCCCTCTTTTAATAGATTCAAATTCTTTTGAAAAATCAACTCCTCACTTAAAAAATAAAAAGGTTGAATTTTCAAATAAAGAGGATGCAGATAGACAAATCAAGATGGGTTTGTCCTATATTGAAAAGGAATTTAATATTAAAATAAAAGGTATATGGCCACCTGAAGGTGCAATATGTGAGAATACATTAAATTTATTTATAAAAAATGGAATAATTTTTACTTTTTCATGTGAAAATGTTCTTTCAAAGAGTATAAAAGAAGAACTTAGATTAAAGGATTATGTAAAGAGAGAACTTTATAAACCCTATTTATACAAAGGAAGTGATGGAGAAATAGTTGTTTTTTTCAGGGATAGGGAAATTTCTGATAGAATTGGCTTTGTTTATAAAAATTATAATGAAGATGACGCTATAAATGATTTTTTAAATTATTTAAGAAAATTGAAAGATGGTGAAGAAGATTTTTGGGTTTCTGTTATCCTTGATGGTGAAAATCCATGGCCTTATTATAAAAAGGGTGGAATTTTATTTTTAAAAAAGTTTTATGAGGCACTTTCAAAAAAGGATTTTATAAAATTTTCTTTTTTTGAAGAAGGGGTTCTTTTTGAGGATAAAAAAAGTTTAAGAAAAATTCATCCCGGCTCCTGGATAAGAGGTGAGTTTACAACATGGATGGGTGATGAAGAAAAAAATGAAGGATGGGAAATCTTGAAAAAGGTAAGGGAAGATTTAAAAGAAAAAGTTTACGAGAATGAAAAGTCTTTATTTTCGATGATTTTTTCAGAAGGGAGTGATTTTTTCTGGTGGCTTGGATATGATAACCCAACATTTTATGCTACAGAATTTGACATTTTATTTAGGGAGCATTTAAAGAATGTATACAGAAATTTGAGGCTTGAATATCCTCTTTTCCTTGAAAAGAGTATAAAGGGTAAGGCATACAGGATTTATTTAAAAAAGCCAACAGGTTATGTTTATCCTGTTATTGATGGTAAAATAACAAACTTTTATGAATGGGCGAATGCTGGAATAATTCCTCTTTCAAAAAATAAAAAATCACTTTTAAAATATCTTTATTATGGATGGGATAAAGATGGTAATTTATGTATAAGGGTTGATGGAATTAAAGATATTGAAGAAATAATAAATGAAGGTTATAAAATAATAGCGGGGATAGAAAGTGAAAAAGGAGAAATATTTGTGAGTATTTCATCAAAGGAACTTATAAAAAGGGAAAAAATTGAAGATGAAATCAGGGGAGAGATTAAAATTTCTAAATTACTCGAGGCAAAACTTAAATTTGCCGGAAAAAACATTTATCTTTTTTTATGTTTAGAAAACAAGTTTTTTGAAAGATATCCTGAGGCTGGTTTTTATTTACTTGAAAAAGAGGAAGAGGAATGGGTTGATTTTGTATAAAAGGAGGAAACATGCCTGAATTAAGATACGACCCAATTAGATGGAGATGGACTATAATCTCTCCTGAAAGAGGTATAAGGCCAAAGGACTTTTTTAGAGAAAAGAGGGAGGTACCACCAAAAGATGATTGTCCTTTTTGCGAAGGTAATGAAACTAAAACACCCCGAGAGGTCTTTTCAATAAGGGATGGAAAATCAGAAAAAGATAAACCCGGATGGAAGGTAAGGGTTGTTCCAAATAAGTTTCCTGCTTTAAGAATTGAAGGTGAATTGATAAGGAAAGGTGTTGGTATTTTTGACAGTGTATCAGGTATAGGTGCCCATGAAGTTATAATTGAAACACCTGACCATTTTTTACAACTTCAAGATATGGATATTACCCAGATTAAAATGGTTTTAATTTCCTATAAGGCAAGATATTTAGATTTAATAAAAGATATGAGGTTTAGATATATTTTGATATTTAAAAATTATGGGGCAGAAGCAGGTGCCTCTTTATACCATTCCCATTCCCAGTTAATTGCAACTCCAATAATTCCTTTAGCAGTTGTTGCTGAACTTGAAGCAGCAAGAGAGCATTACAGTGAAAAAGAAAGGTGTATATTTTGTGACCTTCTTCAGCAAGAAATTTCTTTTGGAGAAAGAATAATTTTTAAAAATGACAAATTCTTAGTATGGGCTCCTTATGCCTCTTCATTTCCATTTGAAACCTGGATTTTCCCTTTAAGGCATAATCATAATTTTGCTGAATGTGATGAAGAGGAATTAAATGAGTTTGCCTTTGTATTAAAAGATACACTTGAAAGAATTAAAATTTTATTAAATGATCCACCTTATAACTTTGTAATTCATACTGCACCGATTCCAAGACCAAGGTTAGGAAGACCGGGATACTGGGAAACACTTCCCTATGATTATCACTGGCATGTTGAAATAATTCCAAGGATAACATATATAGCAGGATTTGAATGGGGTTCAGGTTTTTATATTAATCCTGTTTCTCCAGAAGAAGCAGCAAGATATTTAAGGGAGATAAAATGAGTTT
>JBDRZD010000043.1:0-15661 GCA_039803745.1 Caldifarciminota bacterium | reverse complement strand
AAATTAAATTCAGGTATAAATAAATTTGAAATAGATAACCTTAAAAAGGGAGTTTATTTTTTAGAGATAAAAGTTAATGAAAAGAAGAAAAAATTTAAAATTTTGAAGATATAATTTTTCTCAATAATCCTGCACTTTTAAAATTTTATGGAATTATATATTTTGACTTCCAACATCTTTTTAAATTATAATAGTTAAACTTTAAAAAGGAGGAAATGATGCCTGTAAAATTGCATTATAATTTTAAAGATGTATTCAGAGCAGCAAGATTCGGATTATCAATTAAAAAAATATGGATAATGTTTCTCGGAATTCTTATTGGCAGCATCTTCTATTCAATCTTCACATACATTGCTGGTGTTTTAAGCGGATATACCTTTAAGGAATTATGGGATCAATATCATCTATTACCAATCCTTGGTTTTGGTGAAATTTATTCTTGGGCAAAGATAATTTATATAATAGGCATCCTCATATTTGCATTCTTTATTTTTATTTTTGGAACAGCAGTTTCAAAAGTCCATTTTGAGCAATTGAAAGGGGATGAATTTTATGAAATAAAGGAGGCTTTAAAATTTGCCTTCACAAAAGGATTGGCTTCATTTTTCGCTCCAATTTCAATTCTCTTAATAGTTGGGTTAATCCTGCTTTCAGGAGTAATTTATGGGGCAATAAATAAAATACCATATTTTGGTGAGATATTTTTTATAATTTTTGTAATACCTGCATTCTTTGTTTGTCTTTTTATTGTCTATTTACTTGTTTCATTTTTGGTTTCTTTATTCATTTCTCCATCAATAGTTGGAACAACAAGTAATGATACATTTGATACCCTTTTTGAAATCTTTTCAACTTTAAATGAACAACCATGGAGACTATTTGTATATGAAATCCTTCTTTTCTTCACAATGTTTGTAGCAGGAAGTATATTTACATTCTTTGTGGGAAAAGCAATAGGTATAGGCATATGGGTTTTATCTGCAAAATGGCTTATGGGGGAAAAATTTTTAAATATACTCAACAATGCATGGGCATTCTTGCCTTCCTATCCATTTTTAGCAAATATTTCATCCTACTTTAAATTCCTTGGAATAGAGGAAATTGTTATGATTCCATCATTTCTGAAACTTTCAGGATTCCATGCAGCAATTTCCTATATCCTTGGCTTTATTGGCTATCTTTTAATCTTTATGGTTTTAGCCTATTATCTTTCAATGTTTTATAGTGGCAACAATTTAATTTTCATAATTCTTTATAAGAAAAAAGATGAGATAGACCTTCTGGCTCCTGAAGAAGAGGAAGAAATAGAAGAGGAAAAGAAAGAGGAAGAAAAAGTGGCGGAAGAAGAGAAAAAAGAATAATTATTTAATTCTATCTATTTTTTTGTGAAGATATATAAGATACATTAAAATTCCAACAATTCCAATTAAATAGGCAATATAAAGAAAAATGAATTTCATGGAATTTTCTCCTTTAAATAAATTTTATATCTTAAATCAAAAATTAGCAAAAATAAAAAAAGAAAGGAAACTAAATTTGAAAAAAGTGCAATTTGCATTGGAGTTTCAATTCCAATTTTACCTAATTTAAAAATTAATGGATGAACACTCCTCCATAAATAAACTGAAAAATAAATAATTGGTATATCTACATAAAATATTATTCCAAGAACTCCTGAAATTCTTGCTCTTTTATCAGGTATTTCAATAAATTTTCTAAGTAAAAGATAGGATAAATATAAAAACCATAAGATAAGGGTTGTTGTGAGCCTTGGTTCCCATACCCAGAAAACCCCCCAAACAGATTTTGCCCATAAAGAGCCTGTTAAAATTGCAATTGTAATAAAAATAAAGCCAATTTCTGCTCCTGATGCTCCAAGTTTATCAAATCTATCCTCTCTTTTTAAAAAATATAAGATACTACATATAAATGTAATTGTAAATGAAACAAAAGAATACCACGCAAAGGGAACATGAATATAAAGAATTCTGATGAGTTCACCCATTTTTTCTTCAGGCGGAGAATTAATTAAAGAAAAATATAAAGAGATTGAAAAACTAATAAAAGCAAGAATAGAAATTAAATATTCTTTCATATTTTTTCAAGAAATTCATCCAGTATTTCTTCAAGATTCGGGCTCCCAATTTCCTGTAATTCATAATAAACTCTTAAAATTTCTTTATTTGTTTTCAAAATTTTTGAAAGGTCAACAGGTGTTGCACTTATAATAATATCACATGGAACATTATTTAAAGTATCTTCAAGGTCCTTTATCTGTTCTTTTCCATATCCCATTGCAGGTAAAACAAGTTCAACCTGCGGATACTTTTCAAAAGTCTGTTTTATACTACCACAGGCATAAGGTTTTGGTGAAACAATCTCTTTTGCTCCAAATTTTAATGCAGCAACATACCCAGCACCAAAAGCCATCTCACCATGGGTTAAAGTTGGTCCATCCTCAACAATACAAACTTTTTTGTTCCTTATCTTTTCAGCATTAGAAACAAATATTGGTGATGCTGCCTCAATTATTCTTGCCTTTTTATTAAGTTTCCTTATATTCTCTCTCAAAATATTTATTTTTTCAATGGGTGCTGAATCTATCTTATTTATTATTACAACATCTGCCATCCTTATATTTACCTCACCAGGATGATATTTTTCTTCATGCCCTGCCCTTAAAGGGTCAGTAACCACAATATGAAGAGAAGGCTCATAAAATGGAAAATCATTATTCCCCCCATCCCATAAAATAATATCCGCATCCTTTTCAGCCTCTTTTAAAATTCTTTCATAATCAACACCCGCAAAAACTTTAAATCCATATCTTAAATGGGGTTCAAATTCTTCTCTTTCCTCTATTGTGCAATTATATTTGTCAAGGTCAGAAATATTTTCAAACTTTTGGATAACCTGCTTTTTTAAATCACCATAAGGCATTGGATGTCTTACAATTGCCACATTCTTTCCCTTTTCCTTTAAAATCCTTGCAACTTTTCTTGAAGTCTGGCTTTTCCCGCATCCTGTTCTTACAGCACATACACTTATAACAGGTTTTTTTGATTTAAGCATTGTTGATTTAGGTCCTAATAGCCAGAAATCAGCCCCCTTTGAAAGGCACCTTGATGCAATATGCATAACATGTTCATGGGAAACATCAGAATAGGAAAATACACATATATCAACTTTTAATTCTTCAATTAATTTTTCAAGTTCTTCTTCTGAATAAATGTTTATTCCATCTGGATAAAGTTTACCTGCAAGAATTGGCGGATAAACCCTTCCCTCTATATTTGGAATCTGCGTTGCAGTAAAACCTACAACTTCATATTCTTCCTTATCTTTAAAAAAAATATTGAAATTGTGAAAATCTCTTCCAGCAGCACCTAAAATCAAAACTCTTCTTCTCATATACTAAAAATAAGCGGGGGCGACGAGATTTGAACTCGCGACCTCCGGCGTGACAGGCCGGCGTTCTAACCAGGCTGAACTACGCCCCCGCAGGGGAGTTTTTTATTATAAAAAAAAGGTTTTTATTTTTTCAAGTTGAACTGTTCTTTAAATTTATTTTATAATTTAAATATGAAAAAATTCCTTGTTTTATTTTTATTTTCAACTCTTTTTGCTATTGAGGTTAAAGAAGCAGTAATATGTAAGAGAATATCAAATAGATTACCACAGGAAATAGATAGTGTATTTGTTTCAGGAATTGGGGAATTAATTTGCTGGTGTAATCTTAAAATAGAAAGTCCTGATACAATCTATCATGAATGGATATATAAAGATAGTGTTATGGCTAAGATAAAACTTCCAATAAATTTTGCATCTGAAAATTATAGGGTATGGAGTAAAAAAAGAATCTTTTCTTTATGGATAGGTGAATGGAAAGTGAGGATTAAAGACAAAAAAGATAGCCTTTTAAAGGAAATAAATTTCAAAATAGTGGAATAACTACATCTTCCATTATAATTTATCTTATGAAAAGGAAAAGTATTGTTGTAAAAATTGGAAATATTTTTATAGGTGGGGAAAACCCTGTTATAATTCAATCAATGGCAGAAAAAAGAACAGAAAAAAAAGAAGAGGTATTAAAAGAAATAAAAGAATTGATTGAGGCAGGAAGTGAGATGGTGAGGATTGCAGTTAATACAGAGGAGGCAGCAAAAGCAGTTCCTTTTATAATAGAGGAGTTAAAAGATAAAGGATATAATATCCCAATAATTGGTGATTTTCATTTTAATGGTGCTTATCTTTTAAAAAAATTCCCTCAGACTGCAAAAATTTTGGATAAATATAGAATAAATCCTGGAACAACGGTTCATCAAAAGGATTTTGATGAAATGATAAAAATAGCAATTGAAAATGATAAACCTGTTAGAATAGGTGGAAATTTGGGTTCAGTTGATAAAAAAATACTTGATGAAAAAATAAAAGAGAATAAAGATTTTAAAAAGAGTTTAAGGGAAATTTCTCTTGAAGCATTGATTGAATCAGTTATAAGGAGTGCTGAAAGGGCTATTGAAATTGGACTTGCGGAAAATAAAATCATTTTGTCAGCAAAAACTTCTGATGTAAAAGATTTGATTTATGTTTATAGAGAACTTGCAAAAAGAACAAGGTTTCCCTTACACATAGGATTAACAGAAGCAGGTGGAGATATAAAAGGAATAGTATCATCTTCAATAGGAATTGGAACACTTTTACTTGAAGGGATTGGTGATACAATAAGGGTCTCCTTAACAGAAAGAAAAGATGAATCAAGAAGAAAAGAGGTTGAAGTTGCAAAGGAGATTTTACAGGCACTCAATTTGAGGCGCTTCCATCCAGAAATAATAAGTTGTCCTGGATGTGGTAGGACAGATAGCGAAATTTTTAAAGAAATAGCAGAGAAGATAGATAATTATCTAAAAACAAAAAGAAAGGAATGGGAAAAAATTTATCCTCATTTTAAAGAATTAAAAATTGCTATAATGGGATGTGTGGTAAATGGTCCTGGTGAAGCAAAATTTGCAGATTTAGCATTATGTTTACCCGGAAAAGGTGAAAAAAAGGCAGCTATATATAAAGACGGAAATTTTTTAAAAAATGTAAAGATAGAAAATGCAGAAGAAGAATTTAAAGTTGAAATTGAAAATTATTTAAAAGGGAGGACAAAATGACAGGAAGAAAACTCTTGTTAACAAGAAGGAGTATAAGAAATTTTAAAAAAGATGAAGTACCTGAAAAGATCTTGTGGAAAATTTTTGAAATATGTAGATTCTCTCCAACATCAAAAAACTCCCAATCTTATTATTATATAGTTATAAAAAATAGGGAAATTTTGAACTTCCTCGCACATATAAGAGAATACAGCTTACCTTTAAAAAACGCTCCAATGGCTGTTGCAATATGCGTTGATCCAAGTAAAACAAAAAGAGTATATGAAGATGGACACATTGCCGCATACCATTTTATGCTTGCTGCATGGTGTTATGGAATTGGAACGTGCTGGATAGCAGCAATGGATAGAGAAGATGTTAAAGAAAAACTTAATATACCAAAAGAACATTATATTGCAACAATTACACCTGTTGGCTATCCTGAATTTATCCCTGAGCCTCCTCCAAGGAGAAAAAAAGAAGAAATGGTCAAATTCATTTATTAATAAATTCTTTTATAATTCCAACAAAAAATTTTTTTACCAAATCTTCTTTTAAGGGATAAACATAAAAAATTTTTTTATCAGGATTTTCTTTTTTTAAATCTTCAATTTTTTCCTTTATTTCAAAATGAGTATGTTTTCCACTAAATATCATAGTTGGTAAAAAATAAAATTCATCATATTTATCTTTTATTTCTTCAAATTTTTCTTTAATATCTGGAGAGCAAAACTCGTTAAAGGCAAAATCAACCTTTATATTAATTTCTTTTTGCAAATATTTTGAAAATTTCTTTATATTAAAATAATGATAATCATTTGATTTATTCCTTTTCCATTTTTTCAATTCCTCTTCAAGTTTTAAAAAATATCTTTTTTCTTCTTCATTTATTGAACCGCTCCTTTGCAAGGTTCTTAACTTGAAATATTCTTTTAGTTTCTCTTTTGGAAAATCATAAGGAATATCACCATGTCCTATTAAAATTAAAACTTTTTTCATAAATAAATTATATTGAAAAAAAATTCAAAATTTCCATATAATAAAACTATGCTTCTTGGTGTTCTCTTCACCCATAGAAAAGCACCTGTAAAAATAAGAGAAGAAATTTTCAACATTTTCAAAAATAAAATTGAAGAAGATCTCCCTTTTATAAAAGAGAAAGTTCTTCTTGTTACATGCTATAGGGTTGAAGGTTATTTTTTTATAGAGAAAAATAAAAAAGATGAGATTATAAAAAAATTTGTTCCTTCTGATTTAATTCACTACGCGGAAATCCTTATTCAACCTTCAGAAATTTTTGAACATCTTGTTCTTGTTGCAACAGGCTCTGATTCCCCTGCAATTGGTGAGCCTGAGGTTCAGGGACAGGTAAAAAAGGCTTACATTGAGGCAAAGAAAAAGGGATGGATAGGTAAATATCTTGGTAAAACTTTTGAAAAGGCTCTATCCATTTCTAAAAAGATAAGAGAAGAAACAGAACTCCAGAAGGGCTCCTTATCAATACCTGCAATTGTCTCAATATATATAAGGGAGTTAAATGAAGATATTAAGAATTTAAATGTGCTTCTTGTTGGCACAGGTGAGATGGGGATAGCAATATCAAGATATCTTGTTAAAAATAAAATACCTTTTAAAATTGCAACAAAAAGTGAAGAAAGGAAAAAATTTCTTGAAGAGCATGCCCATCTTGATGTTGTATTATATAATGAAAAAACACTGCCATTATTAATTAAAGAATATGAAGCAGTTATCTTTGCAACAAATTCAAAAAACCCTTTAATTTACCCTCACCATATTGAAGAGAAGAGCAACCCAAAAATTATAATTGATCTCGGATTCCCTGAAAATGTATCAAAAGAAATTAAAAAGTTAAACAATATAATATATCATGGAATAGATGAGTTTAAAAAGGTAATAGAAGAAAGGATTAAGGAAAAAGAGGAAATAAGTTCGTATGTTAAATTAAGAGCAAAAAAAGAAGGGAAAGAGTTTGAAAAATGGATTTTAAAAGAGGAAAAAATAATTGAGGTTCTTGATTTTGTTGATAAAAAAGTTAATGAAATTATAAAAAGGAATGGTGAAAATAATAAAATAAGTTATGAAAAGTTAAAAAAATTTTTAATTTATCCAGTATTAAAATCGTTAAGAAGTGGAAAACCTGTTGAAGAATTCATTGATAAATGGTTAAAAAAATAAGGGTAGGGGCTCGCTCTTCTAAATTAAGCAGGATACAAACTGAAAAAGTTATTAAAATTTTAAAGGATAAAGGATTTGAGACAATTTTTGTTCCAATTAAAACAAAAGGTGATATTGATAAAAAAACACCCCTTTATAAATTAAGAGAAAAAGGAATATTTGTTAAAGCGCTTGAAGAAAGCCTACTCAGAAATGAAATAGATATTGCTGTTCATAGTGCTAAAGATGTCCCAACAGAAATTTCTGAAAATTTTATGATTTTTTATATTGAAAGAGAAGAACCAGTTGATGTTATTGTATGTAATTATAAAAAAATTGAGGAAATACCTCAAAATGCAAGAATTGGGACAGGTAGTAAAAGAAGGGAATATTTTTTAAAAATAATAAGGCCTGATTTTAAATTTTTACCTTTAAGAGGAAATATTGAAACAAGGATAAAAAAGTGGGAAAATGGAGAATATGAAGGAATAGTTATGGCAAAATGTGCTATTAAAAGACTCTCTTTAAATGTTCCCTATATTGAATTGCCAATTGAAGATTTTCCACCTTCTCCTGGTCAGGGTGCAATATGCGTTGAAACATTAAAGAATTCCCCTTTTGTTCAAATTTTAAGGGAAATAAACAATAAAGAAGTTGAAACAGAAGTCAATATTGAAAGAGAAATACTTAAAAAAATAGGAGGTGGATGTGCTGTTCCATTTGGATGTTATGCAGAGATAAATGGTTCTGAAATAATTTTGAAAATGATGTATGTTAAAGATGATAAAGTGAAAAAGGCTATGTTTAGAGGGAAAAATAAAGAGGAAATTCTGGAAAAAGTTTATGAATTCATTAAATGAAATTTTCATACTTCATGTAAAGACTGATAGTTTTGTCTTATTTTCAGAAATCTGGAATTTTATTTCAAAATTTGAAGAAATATATTTTGATAGAAAATCTCCTTATGGAATTTTATGGGCAGGAAAAGATTCTGAATGGATAAGATTTGAAGATATAAAATTTAAAGAAAATGAAAAAAGTAAATTGTTTTTATTAGGAGAAAGAAAAAATAAGGAAAATTTAAAAGAATTTTTAAAAAAGAAAAAAATAAACTTTAGAGAAATTTATATGGAATATAACCTACCTGATGGAATTTTAAAAAAAAGAATATTCTGTATTACAAGACCATTACCCGATGCCCTTGAATTTTCCTATAAAATTGAATCCCTTGGAGCAAAAAGCATTCCATTACCGCTTTTAAAATTTAAAAAAATAAATTTAGATATAAAAGACTTAAAAGAAGATTTTGATTATATAATCTTTACAAGTAAAAGAGGAATTTATGCCTTAAAGGAAAATTTTTCTTTAAAAGAAACTTTTGAAATTCTTAAAAATAAAAAAATAATATCAATAGGACCTGAAACCGCAAAAGAAATTGAAAAAATTGGATTCTCTTCAATAGTCCCGGATGAATATACTCAAGAAGGCATATTAAAAATTTTTGAAAAACTGGAAAATAAAAATAAAAGGGTTTTAATTTTAAGAACAGAAGGAAGAAAAATACTTAAAGAAAATTTAGAAAAAATGGGATTTTATGTAAAAGAAATGAAAATCTATGAGATGGTGAAAGAAGAAAAGAAAAAAATAGATATTTTTTTGCCTTTGCTTAAAAAAGTCACGGATTTTGTATTTACAAGTCCAAGACTTTTTGAAATATTTTTGGAGATAGGTGAAAATTTTTTAAAAAATAAAAGAATTATAACAATTGGGAAAATAACAGGTTCTTTTATAGAAAATAAAGGTTTTAAAGTTTACTTAACTCCTAAAAAGTTTATAACTGATGAAATTATAAAAGATTTGATAAAAAAGGAGGGAAAAAATGAAGGAGTTTCCATATTTAAGACTCAGGAGGAAAAGAATAAATGAAAATATAAGAAGCATTCTTAGGGAAACAAAATTATCTCCTGATGACCTTATTTACCCTTTATTTGTTATTCCGGGTAAAAATAAAAAAGAAGAAATTCCCTCAATGCCCGGGCAATATAGATATTCAATTGATTTGCTTGTTGAGGAGGTTCAGAAAATAAAAGAGGAAGGAATAAAAGCAATAATTTTATTTGGGATACCGGAAAAAAAAGACGAATTTGGGACCGAAGCCTTTTTAGATGAAGGTATAATTCAAAGGGCTGTTAGGGAGATAAAAAAATATGAAAAGGAAATGATAATAATTACTGATCTATGTATGTGCGAATATACTTCCCATGGACATTGTGGAATTCTAAAGGATGGTGAAGTTGATAATGACTTAACACTTGAATATTTAGGAAAAATTGCAATTTCACAGGCAAAAGCAGGTGCGGATATTGTTGCACCTTCTGGAATGATGGATGGGCAGGTAAAGGCAATAAGAAAGGCACTTGATGAAAATGGATTTAAAAACATATTGATTTTATCCTATTCAGTTAAATATGCTTCTTCCTTTTATGCGCCTTTTAGAGAAGCAGCAGAATCGGCTCCAAAATTTGGAAATAGAAAAACATATCAGATGGACCCTGCAAATGCAAGGGAAGCAATTTTAGAAGCAGAACTTGATTTTGAAGAGGGGGCGGATATATTAATGGTAAAACCTGCACTCCCCTATCTTGATATAATCTATAGAATAAAAGAAAAGTTTAATTTACCTCTCGCTGCATACAATGTCTCAGGTGAATATTCAATGGTAAAGGCTGCAAGTTTAAATGGATGGATAGATGAAAAAGAAGTTGTTCTTGAAATTTTAACATCTATTAAAAGAGCAGGTGCCGATTTAATTTTAACATATCATGCAAGGGATGCTATAAAATGGATAAAATAGAATTTATTTATGAAAAACCAATAAATGTTTATTATGAAATAACAATTGCCTGCGATTTAAAATGCAAGCATTGCAGGGCAGAAGCAATTCCTGAAAGAAGCCCTGAAGAACTTAATATAAATGAAATTAAAAAATTTTTTGATGATATAAAAAATCTTGGTTCAAATTTAATTATTTCGGGTGGAGACCCTTTAAAAAGAGAAGATATTTTTGAAGTACTTGAATACGCAAGAAAAATAAACCTGCCATTTGGAATAGCACCCACAACTTCGCCTCTTTTGAATTTTGAAAAAATTAAAAAAATTAAAGATTTAGGAGCGTATGCAATGAGTATAAGTCTTGACGGGAGTAACAAAGAGGCACAGGATAGTTTTAGAGGCGTTGAAGGAACATTTGAAATATCATTAAATGCTTTAAAATTTGCAAAGGAATTGAATATACCCATTCAGGTAAATACAACTTTTACAAAGGAAAATTTTAATGAAATTGAAAAAATTTATTATTTCTTAAAAGAAAATTTTTCTGAAATTGTAAAGAGATGGAGCATATTCTTCATTGTCCCTGTTGGAAGGGGAAAAGAATTAAAATTACCTTCTAAAGATGAAATAAAAGAAATAATTGAATTTTTATATGAAAAATCAAAAGAGGCACCATTTCAAATTGCAACCACAGAGGCACCCTTTTATAGAGTTTTTTATGTTTTAAAAGAGATTAAAAAAGGGAAAAATATTGATGAAGTAATAAGGGAAAATAAAAAATTGGGATTTGGAGTAAGAGATGGAAATGGAGTTGTTTTTGTTTCCCATAAGGGCGATATTTATCCATCAGGTTTTTTAAATTTGAAGGTCTCTAATATAAAAAATGAAAAATTATCTTTTGTTTATAAAAATAATAAAATTTTTAAAGAACTGAGGGACACCGATTTGTTAAAGGGGAAATGCGGAAAATGTAAATATAAAAAAATATGTGGAGGTTCAAGAGCAAGGGCTTATGCAATTTATGAAGATTATCTTGAAGAAGACCCTTTTTGTGTAATTTTTTAGTCTATTTCCCTATACAGAAATTTTCAAATATTTTTTCAAGAATTTTATCCTCAACATCTACTCCTATAAGTTCATTCATTAAAGAAAGAGACTCTCTTAATGGCAATACAACTATTTCTTCTGAAAGAGAATTTTTGAAATTATTAAAGGATTCTTTAACAAGATTTAAAACCTTTAAACATATCTTTTCTTCTCTTTCATTTAAGGAAAAACTCGGATTTTCAAAAATTTTTAAAGTTTTTTCTTCTATCATATTCCTTAATTTGTCAATATTTTTCCCTTCCTTTGCACTTATAAAAAGATAGGGCAAACCCTCTAAATTTTTCTTTATTTCTTCTTCAGAAAATTTTATACCTTTATCAATTTTATTAAACACAACAATAACCTCTTTGTTTTTTAAATTTTTTATGAATTCAAAATCCCCGTCCTTTTTTGAGGCATCAACAACATAGATTATTATGTCACTTTCTTTTATTATCTCTTCTGTTTTTATAATTCCTATTTTCTCAACCTTTCCTTTTGCCTTTCTTATCCCGGCAGTATCATATATTTTTATTAAAAAATCTTTTATAAATATTTCTTCTAAAATATAATCCCTTGTTGTTCCTGGAATTTCTGAAACTATTGCTCTTTCCTTTTTTAAAATTGCATTAAAAAGAGTTGATTTACCCACATTCACTTTACCACATATTGCAACTCTTGGACCCATTAAAAATTTCTTTCCCCTTTCTCCCTCATTTATAAATTCACTCAATTTTTCAATTATATAATTATATTTTTTTATTACTTCTTCCTTATTTAAAGGTGGAACATCCTCTTCTGGAAAATCAATTATAACTTCAAAATCTTTCACAAGGTCTATTATCTCCTCCTGAATTTCTTTAAACTCCTTTGAAACTTCACCCTTTAATTTATTCAAAGCAATCATAACAGCGCTTTTTGTAGTTGCTCTTGATATCTCATTTATGCTTTCAGCCTGAAATAAATCTATTTTACCATTTAAAAATCTTCTCTTTGTGAATTCACCGGGAGAAGCAGGAACTGCTCCTGCTTTTATTATTGCCTCTTCAATAAGTTTTGGAACAATATAACCACCATGTGATATTATCTCAAGCATATCTTCTCCTGTATAACTATCCGGTGCTTTATAATAAATAAAAGTAATTTCATCAATAATTTCCTTTGTCTCAGGCTCGTATAAAAAACTTTTATAAATTTTTTTTGGAATAATTTCTGAAATATTTTTTAGAAAAATTTTTTCAAATATTGAAGGGACTTCCTCTCCTGAAACCCTTACTATTGAAAGTGCAGATATCCCCTTTGCTGTTGCGATTGCGCATATTGTGCTCATTACCTAAAAGAGCTTACATGGAAACTCTTCGTTGTTGCAACTCCACATATTGCTTATTTAGGACCTATAACTAAAATTTTCTCCTCTCCTCTTTTAACAAGATATGTCTTTATATCATTTTCATTTTTAAGAGCATTTCTTATAAGTTTTAACTCATTATCATCAACAGGATCAAAAGACATCTCTTTTTTTGTCTTCCTTACAACATTACATATTGCCTTTGCTTTATTTATTAAAAATTCTATTCTTTTTTTTCTATAATTATTTATATCAAGATACACTTTATAATCTGGAAATTTCTTTTTAAAGGCCTGGTATAGTAAAAATTCAAGGGCATCAAGAACATGCCCCTTTTTACCTATTAAAATGTTATCACTCTTTTTTGTTTTTAAGTTTATGTGAATTTTTGGGGGTCTATAAGAAAAATAACATTCACCTTTGTCTCCCATTCTTTCAATTATACCAAGAATAAAGTTCTCAATAAATTCAAATTCTGGATAATCAACATATATTCTGATTTTAGCAGGTCTTTTTTCGTCTCCTTCACGAAGTATCTCTATTTTTATCTCTTCCTTTTTGAATTGAGTATCAGCAAGAGCAATCCTTATTGCTTCCTCTGGGGTCCTTCCTTCAAATTCATAATACCTCATATCAAACCCCTATTTTTTAAATCCCATTTTTTTCAAAGTTAAAGTTTCAAAAATACTCCATACATTATATATAAGCCAATAAAGCACCAGCCCTGCTGGAAAATTTAAGAATATAATTGTAATAAAAGCAGACATAAAAAATCCAATATTACGTGTTTGTTTTTCCTGAGCTGGTTGAAGTAGTTGCTGAAAAATACTTGTAATACCCATTAAAACTGGCAGAACATAATAAGGATCCTTGAATGATAAATCCTTTATCCATAAAATAAAAGGTGCTTTCCTGAACATTATATCATATCTTAAAACTTGATATAATCCCCAGAATATGGGTAACTGAAGTAAAAGTGGTAAACATCCTGAAAATGGATTAACTCCCATTTCTTTATAAATTTTAAATGTTTCTTCCTGAAGTCTTTTTGGATCGTCCTTATATGCCTTTTGAATTGCTTTAAGCCTTGGCTGGAGTTGAGAAAGTTTTTGCATTGATTTCAAAGATTTAATTGAAAGGGGCATAAAAATGATTTTCATTAAAAGAGAAAAGATAATTATTATTAATCCATAATTTTTAATAAATTTCGCGAATGTCCTAAAAATATAAAGAATAGAAAGAGTAAAAGGTTTAATAACTCCAAAGCCAGATGGGTATACACCTTCAAGCCCGTATCCAATATCTTTCAAAATAAAATAGTCTAATGGACCTGCATATCCTTCAAAAGAAATTTTTTCTTTTTTGAAACTTAAAGAAAAATAATTTTCATTTATTTTTTTCAAAAGAGAAGGAATCCCATCTTCAGAGGGAATTATTGAAAAAATAAAATACATAGATTTAGAAGTAATCCAGTTTGTCTTCTCTGTAAAATTATATTCAGAAAATTTATTTCTATCAAACTTCTTAAATTTACCATCTTCATAAATAAAGAGTTGGTTTTCTTTTAAGTCTTCTTTTTTATCAAGTGGCTGGATAAAATATACAAACACCTCTCCATAATTACCTGAAGAATAATTAAATTTATATGAGTCCCCATAAAATCTATATTTCTTAAATCTTTTATCCTTCCCCTCAAATTCTACAAAAATTGATTCTTTTTCATCAATGAATATTTTATTTTCGCCTGAATATTTATAAAATTTTAAAGTATCCTCTAAAAACATAAAAAGTGGGGAATCAATGAGCACCACTTCATTTTTATTCTCATCTTTATATTTTTTCAATTCAATTTTATAAATCACGCCTCTTGAAGGATCAATATATATTTTATAAATTTTACTTTCTATTATAAGTGGATTATCTCTCTCCACATTAAATTTTTTACTTTCTATAGTCTCCTTTTTTGTTTCTTCCTTAATTATCTCCTTTTTCTGTTCTTTTCTAAATATATTGAATATAAGGATGTTATAAAATATAAGAAATAGGAAAAGTAAAATTAAAAATAAAAAATCTCTTCTCATTTAAAAATCCTCCTTGCATCATCTTCAGGAAAATTAACACCTCCTTTTGAAAATGGGTTGCACCTTAAGATTCTCCACAAGGATAAAATAAAACCTTTTATGATACCATATTTTTCTATTGAAATTATTGAGTATTCAGAACAGGAGGGATAAAATTTACAGGAGGAAGGCAAAATAGGTGAAATAAATATTTTATAAATTTTTATTAAATTAACTACAAAAATTTTAAGCATTTTTAAAAATTTCTGCAAACTTTTTTAATTCCTCTTCAATTTCCTTATAACTTAACCCTTCTTTTCTAACTAAAAAAACATTTATTCCTTTAAAAAGTTCTTTATTCTTTCTATAAACCTCCCTTACAAGTCTTTTTAATCTATTTCTTTCTACTTTCTTTTTAATATTTTTTGAAACTGTCACACCAAACTTTCTTTCTTCTGAATCAATATGATAAATTACCAAATTATTACCTTTAAAAAATTCTCCTTCTTTAAAAACAAAATCCAAATCTTTTAATATTTCTTTTTTAGGTAATCTTTCGTTCAGTTTCTTAATGTGTTAATCTTTTTCTTCCTTTCCTCCTTCTTCTCTTTATCACTCTTCTCCCTCCTCTTGTCCTCATCCTTGCTCTAAAACCATGTCTTCTTTTCCTCTTTAATCTACTTGGTTGATAAGGCCTTTTCATTTAACAGTTAAAACTTTTGCTGCTTTACTTTTTATTCTTGCACCTTTATTCTCATGAATAACACCCTCTTTAACTGCCTTATCTACATATTTATAAAGCAAATTCAAAAATTCTTTTCTCTTTTCTTCATTTTTTTCTTTTAATAATTTCTTAAATGTATTCTTTATTCTAATTTTATGCCATCTATTTCTTAACCTTCTTTTCTCGTTCTGTCTTACTCTTTTTAGAACCGATAATTTTTTCTTAGCCATTTTTAAAATTAAATTTGAAAATTTTAAAAAATTAATTATAAAGGAAATTTTTAGATTAAGTCAAATTA
>JBDRZD010000042.1:0-15925 GCA_039803745.1 Caldifarciminota bacterium | reverse complement strand
GATGTAAAGTATCACCAAAAGCAGCAATTTGCGGTCTAAGCATATAACTTGTATAAAAAGGCATGCTATCCCTATAAACCGCTACTATTTCAGGTCCCCAACCACTCTGTGAATAAAGGATTGAAATTAATAAAAATATCATTTTCCCTCCTTTTTTATATTACTCATTATAAAGGAATTATTTTTCATTTTCAATATTTTATTTTTGGTATGAAAAAGAGTTAATGAGAAGTTGTATTAAATACTAAGGAAAATCTCTTTATTCTTAGTGTTGTTTAAGGCATAAAGTGTTAAAATAAAAATATTATTTTATTATTTCTTTAATCAATTTTCTTTTTTTAAATTTTTCTCCAATTTTAAAGGAATTTTTTGCGAAGTCTATTGATTTTAAAATTTTATTTTTATCCCTTGCCTGAATTCTTAAAACTATTTCTCCTTTTTTAACTTTCTCTCCTTCTTTTTTATAAATTATTATTCCTGCTGAAGGATCAATATTATCCTCTTTTTTAAATCTTCCTGCTCCAAGTTCTCTTGCACATAAACCTATCTTATATGCATCAATTTCCTCAATTATTCCATCTTTTTCCGCCTTTATATATTCATAATAATCTGATTCTTTTAATCTTTCAGGATTTTTGAAAATTTCAATATTTCCACCTTGCTCTTTTACAAATTCTTTTAAATTTAAAATTCCTTTTCCCTCTTTCCATTTTTTTTCCATCATTTTAAATCCTTCATCAAAATTTTTCACTTTTTTGCCTAAAATGAGCATATATGCACCAAGAGTAAAGGTTAACTCTTTTAACTCCTTTATTTCCTCACCTTCAAGAAACTTTATTGATTCATATATTTCAAGGGAATTGCCAATATATCTTCCGAGTGGAGTATCCATATCTGTTAAAATTGCAACTATTTTTACTCCATATTTTTTACCGACCCATACCATATTTTCGGCAAGTTTTTCTGCATCTTTTATTTTTTTCATGAATGCACCTTTACCTGCTTTTACATCAAGGACAAGCCCATCTATTCCTTCTGAAAGTTTTTTACTCATTATAGAGGCAGTTATTAGGGGGTTACTTTCAATAGTCCCTGTTGCATCTCTTAATGAGTATAAGATTTTGTCACAGGGTGCAATTTCCTCTGTTTGTGAAATAATACTAAAGCCGATTTTTTTAATAACTTTTTTGAATTCCTCTATACTTAAATTTGTTTTAAACCCTGGAATTGATTCAAGTTTATCAATTGTTCCACCTGTATGACCCAGTGCCCTTCCTGCAATCATTGGAATTTTTATCCCAAAACTTGATACAATTGGAAGAAGAATTATAGAAATTTTGTCACCAACTCCACCTGTTGAATGTTTATCTATTTTTGGTCCTTCAATATCACTTAAATCAATTCTTTTTCCTGTTAAAATCATATATTTTGTTAAATATAAGGTTTCTTCTTTTGAAAGTCCATTTATATAAGAAGCCATTAGGAAAGCAGAAATCTGATAATCCGGAACCTCTCCTTTTACTATTTTTTCAATAAAGAATTTTATTTCCTCTTCATTTAATTTTTTACCATCCCTTTTCTTTTCAATAATTTTTATTATTTCCATTATCTACTTGAAAAATTTCATAATCTTTCAGGATTTATGATTCTTCCAAAAAATATTATATTTTCAGTTTTTTTATCATAGATTAAGAATATGAAAGGATGATCTGCCCGAAAAATTTTCCTTTTTATTACTGCCTTTAATTCCATAACAATTCCTGTTGCTGCTGTTGCTTCTGTTCCTTCTTCATTTACTTCAATAAATGCTTTATGAAGTGCATGGCTTATATATAGTTCCCTTTTACCTGTTATACCTGAAAAATCTGCTTCAGTATCTGAAAAGGCATCTTTTATCCCCATATTCTGGAGATATGTATTCAGTGAGCATTTTGTTTCCATTTTAAATTTTGGAATATAAATATCAATTTCTTCTTTTTTCATACTTTCCCTTATTTCTTTAAATTTTTCATAATTTATATATTCATCTATTGAATCTATCTCAAAATTTTTTGGTAAAAATATGAACATTGAAATTTCTTCTCCATCATAAGGCATTTCAAGAACCTGAATTTTTTTATCCTCATAATAGTTAAAAATCTCCTTTTCCATTCTCATCATGTTTACCTTAACTTTTTTATTTTCAGAAATTATAAAGTCTTCTTCTTTTGTATTCTTCTTATCAAACTCTTTTAACCATTTCCCTTTAAAAAATATTACGCTGGTTATAATAACTCTTGTAAGAGGGGTTATTATGTCCTTTGAGATAAGTTCTTTTATTTTCCTCTTGGTTTTTTTGGAAATCCAGGAGTTTATAACTCTTACCGATTTTTCAGGTTCTTTTATAAAATCAAGGTTTTTTATAAATGAGAAATAAAATTTTTGACTTATATTGAGATATTCTTTCAAAATTTTGAAATTCTTTTGAACCCATAATGCATTTGCAACACAAAATTCATATTTTTTACTACTTTTATTTATTTCTCTTAAAATTTTATTGAATTTATCCCTTCTCAATTTTTCATCCTTTTGGAAAAAGAAAACTTTTTCAATTTCTTCTTTTGTATTACCTCTTGCTCCTTCATAAACTATCAAAAAAGCAGAAGTTATACTAAATGGAGAAAAAAGTATATTTTCTTCTTTATCCTTTAATTCAAAATAAAAATTAAAACAAAATTGGTTAATTCCTTCCCATACATTATTAGGATACTCCTTTTCATATCTTTTACCTATACCTGTAAAAATAAAAAAGAGGATGAGAATTGTTCTTTTCATATTAGAAAAAAATTATAAAGTTTTTAAGTATTTATTTAAAATAAACTTTACTATTTATTTGGTCAACTCCAGAAAAAGGGAAGGATTAAGTTGAAAATTGTGAATTTGAAAGGAAAATAGAGGCTTGCCTCAAATTGAATGGAATAATAATTATGTTCTTTTTCTATTTGACTTTTTTATATTTTTTATTTTATTTTAAATTTCTTTATGAAAAATTCTAAGGAACTTTATAAAAAGGCAAAGGAATTTATGCCGGGTGGTGTTTCTTCTCCTGTAAGAGCATTCAAATCTGTTGAACTTACCCCTATTTTTGTTAAAAAGGGTAAAGGTCCTTATATATATTCTGTTGATGGTAAAAAATATATTGATTTTATTCTTTCATGGGGTCCTTTAATTTTAGGACATTCGCATCCAGAAGTTGTAAAAGAAATAATTAAAGAAGTTAAAAATGGTTTTTCTTTTGGACTTTCTACAGAAAAGGAAATTTTGCTTGCCCAAAAAATAAAAAAATTTTTCCCCTTTATTGAAAAGATAAGGTTTGTAAATTCAGGGACAGAAGCAACAATGAGTGCTATAAGGGTTGCAAGGGCTTATACAAAAAGAAATAAGATAATAAAGTTTGAGGGATGCTATCACGGTCATTCAGATTTTTTATTAGTAAAAGGTGGTTCAGGATTGCTTACTCATGGCATTCCATCTTCATCGGGTATTCCTGAAAACATAGTAAAAGACACAATTTCCCTTCCTTATAATGATATTGAAAAGGTAAAAGAAGTTTTTGAAAAAGAAGGGGAGAAAATTGCCTGTGTTATTGTTGAGCCAGTTGCAGGGAATATGGGTGTTGTTTTACCAAAAGAAGGATTTCTTGAAGGGTTAAGAGAAATTATAAAAAGATATGATTCCCTTCTTATATTTGATGAAATTATAACAGGATTTAGAGTGGGTCTTGGTGGTGTTAGCACAGAAAAAGGTATAATACCTGATCTTATTACACTTGGAAAAGTTATAGGTGGTGGTTTTCCAGTAGGTGCCTATGGAGGAAAAAAAGAAATAATGGAGATGATTTCTCCTGAAGGACCTGTTTATCAGGCAGGGACACTTTCAGGTAACCCTGTATCTTTAACAGCAGGAATTAAAACGATTGAAATTCTTGAAAGGGAAAATCCTTATGAAAAGATGAAAAAGAATCTTGATTATTTCCTTTATGAAATCAAGGATATATTCAAAGAAAAAGGAATAGCCGTGAGCACACCTGCAACTGCTACATTTTTCAGCATATTTTTCTCTGAAAAGGAGCCTGAAAATCTTGAAGAAGTGAATAAAACAGATAAGGAAATTTTTATTAAAATTTATAAAAAATTATTTGAAAGGGGAATTTTATTTCCGCCTTCTCCTTTTGAGGCAATATTTCTGTCCATCTATCATGATAAGAATTTGCTTGGAAAGGTTCTTGAAATAATAAGAAATGTTATTAAAAAATTAAAATGAAGGAAAAAGAATATAAGGTAAAGAAAAGTAAATCTTTTACATTGAGGGACTTGCCAAAGGAAGAAAGACCAAGGGAAAGACTTTTAAAATTTGGATGTGAGTCCCTTTCGGTTCAGGAATTGCTACAAATAATTTTAAGGAGCGGACATAAAGGGGAATCTGTTGCTCTGCTTTCTCAGAAACTTTTATCCCATTTTGGGAATTTAAAAAGGTTACTTGAAGCAGGTATTGAAGAACTGATGGAAGTAAAAGGGATGGGTTTTGCAAAGGCTGCCCAGATAAAAGCAGTTTTTGAACTTGCAAGGCGTTATAACTTGTATCAGGAAGAAAACTTTAAGAGGATTTCATCCCCTGAAGATGTTTTTAAAATTGTTAAAAGTAAGATTAAAGATTATAAAAAGGAACATTTTTATATTCTTGCTTTGAATACTAAAAATTCTATAGTTTGTGAAATTTCTGTTGGAACTTTAAATGCAAGTTTAGTTCATCCAAGAGAAGTCTTTGCAGAGGCGATTAAAAATAGAGCAAATAGTATAATTTTGGTTCATAATCATCCATCAGGTGATTTAACACCCTCAGAAGATGATATAAAAATAACTAAAAAACTTGTAGAAGGAGGAAAAATATTAGGTATTGAAGTTCTGGATCACATAATTATTACTGAAAATTCTTATCTTAGTTTCAAAAGCAAAGGTTTATTAAAATAAATTTTTATTTTATTATTATCAATTTTTCTTTACTGGTATTTAAAATTTTAAAATAGATTCCCTTTTTTTCTGGTTTTAAAATTTTTTTCCCGGATATATCAAATATTTTTAATTCTTTTGAAATTTTACGGTTATAAAGTTTTATTTTTTCTTTAACCTTGATATCTTTCGTCGTCTTTATTACATAAACATCATAACCACCTGCCCCGAAAGAATTTGTTTTTCCGACAATTATATAAGAAGTATCTTTTAATACTTTTATAAAATAACCTGTTTCAAATCCATTCCCTCCATACATTTCTGACCATAAGGGGAGTCCAATAGAATCAGTTTTTAAAAGCCATACAAGTGTTCCAAAATTTCCTGTTATAACATATCCATTGTCATATGTTTTTCCCATGCACCATGCAAAGTCATTGCTTAAACTTCCATTATATTTTTGCCATATGGAATTTCCATCAGGTGAAATTTTCATATAGCATATTTCATAGCCTAATAATAACCAATAAGAAGAACCACATATGATATAATTTCCATCATCATCTTTTGCTATGAAAAATCCGTAGTCGTTTTCTTCTCTACCAAATGTGTTTGTCCATAAAGTATCACCATTTTCATTTATTTTTATTAAATAGATATCAGAACCACCGTTTCCAAAGGAAAAGGTATAACCAACTATCATATACCCATTTTCTGTTTTACAAATAGAATACCCAAAATCATCGGCATTCCCGCCATACCTTTTTTGCCATATCATATTACCGAGGGAATCAATTTTTGAGACATAGAGATTAAAATCTCCACCCTCAGGTTTTATAGAGCCTGCGATTATAATATCACCGTTTTCTGAAATTTCAAAATCCCTTGGATATTCCCAGGATGGGGTCTCTATTATTTCCTCAAATATTAAATTCCCATTTTTGTTAATTTTTAAAATATAAATATCACTTTCTGAAGAATCTGGAAGTTGTGTATTTCCCACAATTATATAGTTTCCATTATATTCTTTTATAGAATGGGAAAATTCGTCATTCTGTGTTCCATAAAATTTTGTCCAGAGAGTATCACCATTTTTATTTATTTTAATAATGTAAATATCAGAACCACCATTACCAAAAGAGTGGGTATTTCCGAGTATGATATAATGAGAGTCATTTGATTCAACAAGGGAAAAACCTGCTTCATCAAGTATACCTCCATATGTTTTTTGCCATTCAACTCCCAAATAATTTAAAAATATTGTGATTAAAATTGTATTCAAATTTTATTTTTCAAAAACTTTTTTAAAGGCTTTTAAAATTAAATCAACTTCTTTTTCTCCTATGATTAAAGGGGGTGTTATTCTTAAGGTATATTTATGAGTATCTTTTGTGATTATTCCTTCTTTTAAAAGCATCTCTGCATATTTCATTCCTTCCCCTGCTTCTTCTTTTATTTCAACTCCTATTAAAAGTCCTTTTCCCCTTACTTCTTTTATTATATCACTTTTTATCTCTTTTAATCCTTTTAAAAGTTTTTCACCCATTTTCCTTGAATTTTCATGCAATTTCAATCTTTCCATTTCTAAAATTGCTTCAATTGCTATTCTTACTCCAAGTGGATTCCCGCCAAATGTGCTTCCATGTGAACCCGGATCAAATACTTCCATTACTTCTTTTTTCCCTGCAACTGCTGAAACAGGAAATATTCCACCACCAAGCGCTTTCCCAAGTGTGATTAAATCAGGTTTTGCATTCTCCCATTCCCATGCAAACCTTTTACCTGTTCTTCCAAACCCTGTCTGTATTTCATCAAATATTAAAAGAATGTTTTCTTCATCACATATTTTTCTTATATCTTTTAAATAACCATCATATGGGATTATAACTCCACCTTCTGCTTGAATTGGTTCAACTAAAAATGCAACTGTATTTTTTGTAATGGCTTTTTTTAAAGCATCAGGATCTGCATAAGGTATTATTTTAAAACCAGGAGTAAAAGGTCCGAATCCTTTTCTATAGCCCTCTTCTGTTGAAAAGCCTACTATTGTTACTGTTCTGCCATGAAAATTTTTTTCACAGGCAATTATTTCAGCTTTGTCTTCTTCAACTTTCTTTTTAAAATATCCCCATCTTCTTGCAGCCTTTATCGCAGTTTCCACTGCCTCTGCTCCTGTATTCATTGGTAAAACCATATCCATCTTTGTATATTCTGATAAAACTTTAAAGAAAATCGCAAGTTCTTCTGTATAAACAGGTCTTCCTGTTAAAGTTAATTTTTTCATCTGTTTTATTGCAGAATTTATTATATTCTTATTCAAATGGCCATGAGAGACTGCTGAATAACATCCTATACAATCAAGATATTTATTTCCTTCTTTATCCCATACATATGCTCCTTTCCCTTTTGTAATGACGACTTTTAATGGTTTATAGTTATGGGCACCATATTTTTCTGTAATTTTTATTATTTCCTCTTGTGATAAATTTTTTAAAATTCCCTCAATCCCTCTTTCCATAATTTCTTTTAACATCTCTTCCTCCTTTTGTTTGAAGACTTTTATTATATTGCTTTAAAATTATAAAAATGAAAAGAGATTATGTAGATTTTTATTTAAAAGTAAGTGCAAAAAATTTAGGAATTTCAGAAAAATTTGTTGAATTTATCGGGAAAGGAGATGCTTATTTAAAATTCTTTCTTCCTTTTGAAAGAAGGAGGGGCGAATTTGTAAAAATTGATTGGGAAGCATTTTTTGCATCAAAGATTAAAGGTCCTTATTTTGGTGAAATTTATTTAAAAGAAGATTTTCATGAAGTTCCCCTTATTGCTTTTTTAAATGTTTTTTCCAACTCTTTGTTTGATTTTCCTTTTGGTGGCATGTGTATAAAGATAGGAATTTCAGAAGATAATTACAGTTTATGGGAAAGAAAAATAATTTTTAAAAACATATTTGAAATTATTTTTGAATCAGATTATTTTAAAAATTCTTTATTTGTAAAAGGTGAAGGAATTAATGAGGAGTCAATGATGATTTTATATGATGAGATTTCAAGGAAAAGTTTAAACTCTTATACCCAGCTTCTTGGAAAACCACCTTCTATATACGGTTTTTCACAAATTGATAATATTTTCTGTGATGCGTTGATTTTTGGTATAGAAACAATGCTTGAAGATTATGGAGAGAAGATAAAGGATAAAAGGGTTACATTTTATGGTTTTGATAGATATTCTAATTTGCTTATTGAAAAACTTTATCAAGAAGGTGTTAAAAATTTTATAATAGATATGGAGGAAGAAAGATATTTAAGTGTTGAAGATAAAATAAGGTCAAAATTTATAAGAATTTTAAAAGAAGAAATGATAAATTATGAAAGTGATATTTTTATAATATCAGGATCTGTTGAAAGTTTAAAAAAAGAGAAGGCTGATTTTTTGAATTCAAGATATGTAATAGAGATGAAATTTTTTGGGGTAGAACCCCATGCAGAAGAAGTGCTTGCCAAAAGAAATATTGCTCTTCTTCCTGATATTTTTATTAAAGGAATTTTAAATTCCATTTACTTTGAGGAACATTTAAAAGGTAAGGAAAATATCAAAGATGAAGAAATCCTTTTAAAAGTAAAGAAAAAATTGGTTGAAGTTTATAGAGATATCCTTGGAATAGGCATTGCTAAGAATCTTTCCATTAAAAAATCCTCTTATATGATAGCACTTGGAAGAATAATGAAATTAATTGGAATGAAGGGTATATAAAATGAAGATAGAAGAAATAAAAAAATTTACTTTCTTTAAAGATTTTAGTGAGGAAGAGATAAAGGAATTTTTAGAATTTTCATTTTCTTTAAAAATAAAGCCGGGAGAAATTCTTTTTAAAGAAGGTTCATATGGTGCTGATCTTTATATTATAAAAAAGGGTAAAGGAGAAATAATAAAAAAAGGAAAGGAGAAAGAATTTAAAATTGCAGAAGTTGAGGAAGGTAATATTGTAGGGGAAATTGCATGGATATTAGGTGAGAAAAGAAGTGCAACTTTAAAGGCAAAAACAGATATGGAAGTACTAAGAATTGATGGTGATGTTCTTAAAAAGAAAATAATGGAAGGGAAAAGGGGTGCTGTTCTTTTTCTATTTGAACTTTTAAAACTTGAATCAAAAAGACTATCAATCACTTCTCAGGAAATTGTGGATATACTTGAAAAATATATTCCTACTGATGAAATTGCAAATTTGAAAGAAAAAATATTGAAAACAATCGCTTTTTAATTTTATTTTATATTTACTACATTAAAAGGGGAAGGAATAAAAGTTAATATAAAAACTAAAAAACATAAAAAGCTGATTATTTTTTCTTTTTTTCCAATAGGTTTAAGTCCATCTAAGGGTGGGGGATGGTCAAGTCCGAGAAAAAGCGGGATTATTGCCCATAAAATCCAGCCAGGCCATAAGAGTCCAAGGAAAAGCATTATTAAAATTGTAATCATTGCAACATATTTAGATTTTTTACCTATTAGAGAATAAATTATATGGCCTCCATCAAGTTGGGAAAGGGGAAGTAAGTTAAGTGCTGTTACCCACATCCCAATCCATCCTGCAAATGCCATTGGATGTAAAAGTAGATCTTTTCCTTTTCCTGCTTCAGGAGCAAATATTGAGGCAAGAATTTTAAAGATAATTGAGTCTCCTAAGGATAACGCACCTTTAACTTCCTCAAGAGAAACAGGTTTTGAAAATTTCAGTCCTATAATTGTTATTGGTAATGCAATGGCAAACCCTGTTAAAGGACCTGCACTTCCTATAAAAAGCAAAGCCTTTCTTGTCGGGACAGGTGATTTCATCTTTATGAAGGCACCAAATGTTCCAAGAAGAGGATGGGGAACAGGTAAAAAATAGGGAGGGGAAGCCTGGACTTTGAAATATCTTGAAGTTAAAAAGTGTCCCATTTCATGGAAAAGTAATATTGTCATAAGCGAAAATGAAAAAGGTATTCCTTTTAAAAGATCATAGGGATTTTTAAATGGGTTTGCTCCTGCCTGAATGCTTCCTGCAAATAAGGTTGTAAGAATTGTAAGAGAAAATAAAATTGCAGGGGTTAAAAAATCTATCTTTGTTTCTTTTACAAGCGGGAAAACACCTATCTCAATTTTATTATTGTCTCTTGAAAAGGATGGAATAGCTCCTAATGTTTTAAAATTTTCCTTTATGTATTCTATTGCATAATTTTCTTCTGCTGTGAAATTTCCTATAAAGAAAATACCTCTTTTTGTTTTTTTGATATTTTCTATCTCGAAAACAGGCTTTAATATCTCAATCAGGGATTCCATTCTGTGCTTTTGTTGCCTTTATAACATTTTTTAAAAGCATTGCAACAGTCATAGGACCCACACCACCTGGAACAGGTGTAATATAGGAAGCAATTTCTTTAACTTCAGAGAAATTAACATCACCTTCAAGTCTGTATCCTGATTTTTTTGTAGGGTCATCTATTCTATGAATTCCAACATCAATAACAACTGCACCTTCTTTTACCATATCCTTTGAAATTAAATGGTGCTGTCCTGCAGCAACTATAAGAATGTCTGCTTGCCTTGTATAATCTTCAAGATTTTTAGATTTTGAATGGCAAACAGTAACAGTTGCATTCCCAAATTTATCCTTTAAAAGAAATATAACTGCTGCAGGTTTTCCAACAATATTACTTCTTCCAACAACAACTACATGTTTTCCTTCAGTTTGTATATTGTAATATTTTAAAAGTTCTAAAATTCCATAAGGTGTGGCAGGTAGAAGGGTAGGTGTTCCGCGTAAAAGCATCCCTAAATTATACGGATGGAATCCATCAACATCTTTTTCAGGGGAAATTGAAATTGAAACTCTATCTTCATCTATATGTGAGGGTAAAGGAAGCTGAACTATTATACCATTTACACTTTTATCTTTATTGAGTTTATCTATTTCTTCAATGAGTTCTTTTTCAGTTATTTTTTCATCATATTTTAAAACTTCTGCATCAATTCCTATACTTTTTGATGATTTTTCTTTATTTCCAACATATACAACTGATGCAGGATTTTCTCCTACAAGAAATATCTTTAAAGTTGGTATAATTCCTTTTTCCTTTAATCTTTCAACCTCTTTTTTTAAATTTTCTAAAATAAAATTTGATACCTCTTTACCATCAATTATTTTTGCTGCCAATTTTTTCCTCCTTTAAAATTTGAATTTTTCCACATCTTAAAGCAAGCAAAACTTTAAGCCCTTCGCTACTTTGGATAAAATTTTTCTTATGGATTAACACAATTTTTCTTGCTTTAAGTTCCTCTATTTTCTGGATAAGTTCATTTTTATTTTTTTGAAGTTTTATATAACTTATTATTCCTCTTTTATCAAAAAAAAGATTCCATAGCAAAATTAAGACAAAAATTAAATAGAATAACTTTAAAATTTTTCTCATTTCACTTTTAAGAACTCTGTCCCAGGATAAATCGAATTCTTTATTTCTGTTTCTATTTCAATTAACCTGTTATATTTTGCTGTTCTTTCGCTTCTTGATACAGAACCTGTCTTTATAAAACCTGTTCCCATTGCAACTGCAAAATCAGCAATAAATGTATCTTCTGTTTCACCAGATCTATGTGATACAACTGTTTTATAATTATTTTTATGGGAAAGATGAATTGCTTCTTGCGTTTCGGTTAAAGTTCCTATTTGATTTAATTTTATTAAAACTGCATTAGCACATTTTTCTTTTATCCCTTTTTCAATCCTTTTTTTATTTGTTACAAACACATCGTCTCCAACAAGCAAAATCTTTTTCCCAAGTCTTTCTGTTAACATCTTCCATCCTTCCCAATCTTCTTCTGCCATTCCGTCTTCTATTAAAACAATTGGGTATTTATTAACAAGATTTTCGTAAAAGGATATAAGTTCCTCTCTTTTTAATTCTTTACCTTCAATTTTATAAATCTCTTTTTCTTCATCAAAAAATTCAGATGCTGCACAGTCAAGTGCTAATGAAACCTCTTCAGAAGGTTTATATCCTGCTTTCTCTATTGCTCTAATTATAAATTTTATTGCTTCTTCGGTATTTTCAATTTGAGGTGCAAATCCACCTTCATCCCCAACAGATACTCCTAATTTGTTTTCCTTCAAAATTGATTTTAGGTTATGAAATACTTCAGAAGCACATCTTATTGCCTCTTTAAAAGATTCAAATCCATGAGGAACTATCATGAATTCCTGTATATCAAGTGGATTATCAGCATGAACCCCTCCATTTATTATATTTAAAAGAGGTATTGGTAAAATACAGGCATTTAATCCACCAAGATATTTATAAAGAGGTAAATTGTAAAAAAGGGCTGATGCTCTCGCACAGGCTAATGAAACTCCTAAAATTGCATTTGCACCAAGGTTTGTTTTATTTTCTGTCCCATCAAGTTCAATCAATAAATAATCTATTTCTCTTTGATTTGAGGCATCCATTCCTTTTAATTTTGGTGCAATTTTTTCTTCAATATTTTTTATTGCCTTTAAAACACCTTTTCCAAGAAACCTTTTTTTATCATTATCCCTTAATTCAAGTGCCTCATATTTTCCAGTTGATGCACCTGAAGGAATACAGGCACTTCCTTTTATTCCATTCTCAAGCTCACAGAAAACCTTTAGAGTTGGATTACCTCTTGAATCAAAAATTTCCAATGCATAAATATCTTTAATTATTGGTTTCATAGTTAAATTATAAACTCCTGATTACAAAATATTCAATCAATCTATTATAATTTATAACTTCATAAGGAGGTGATATGCTTTCAATTTCAATACCAAAGGAAGAGAGATATAGGGGTTCAATTGAAAGGAGGGTACCACTAACACCTGCAGGTGTAAAGGAATTAAATGAATATGGAGTTAAAATTTATATTGAAAAAGATGCAGGAAAGGACCTTGGGTTTTCTGATGAAGAATATACCCATGCAGGTGCTCAAATAGTTTTTTCAAAGGAAGAGGCTTTTAAAAGAGGAGATATTGTGCTTAAAATAAGCCCTCCAAAGGAAGAAGAAATCGATTTACTTTCTGAGGGACAAACGGTATTTTCCTTTCAAGATATTTTTATAGTACCAAAAAAGATTATTGAAAAATATATACAGAAAAAATTAACAGTAATAGGTTTTGAAGGAATTGAAGAAAAGGGGATTTATCCAGTTTTAAGAATTTCTTCTGAGATAGCAGGAAAACTTGCCCCTCAGATTGCTGGGAGATATTTAGAAATAACAAGAGGCGGTCTCGGAATTTTAATAGGTGGATTAACAGGGATACCCCCTGCTGATGTTGTTATTGTTGGAGGTGGAACACTTGGATATTATGCAGCGAGGAGTTTCCTTGGGCTTGGTGCTACTGTTTATATTCTTGATGTAAATACAAGAAGGCTCGAAGAAATTGATTTGCTTTTTGATGGAAGAGTTATAACTGCTTATGCAACAGCCAAAAATATTGAAAAATTTGTCTCTTTTGCTGAAGTTTTAATTGGAGCGGTTCAGATTCCCGGTGAAAGGGCTCCGATTGTTATTAAAAGAGAGATGCTGAAGAAAATGAGGGATGGAGGTGTTTTTATAGATTTTTCAATTGATAGAGGAGGATGTTCAGAGACATCAAGGCCGACCCCTGATGAAACCTATGTTTATAAAGAAGAAGGTATTATACATTTCTGTGTTCCAAATGTTCCTTCCTTTGTTGCAAGAACTGCTTCTCATGGTATAAATAATGCGATTATTCCATATTTAAAAGAAATGGCAAAAAAAGGTATAGAAAAAACAATTTTTGAGAATCCTGCAATTTATAAAGGAACATATATAAAAAATGGAAAATTTATAAGAAAATACACATGGGCAGAAGGATTCCCAGTTGAAGAAATAAAAATTTAGGAGGTAAGATGGTAACAGATATTTATCATAAGAAAAAAATTTCTGTGGAGAAGGCAATTTCTTTTATAAAAAGTGGTGATAGAATTTATGTGCCAGGTAATGCAGCAACACCATTTACTCTTTTAAATGCTTTAGCCAGAAGGGATGATTTAGAAGATGTTAAAATATACCATGTTCTTTTAATGGGAGAGGACCCTTTTAAAGATAAAAAAGGCAAAATAAGGCATGTTAGCCTTTTTGTAGGTCCTGGTGATAGGGAGGCTGTAAATAAAGGTGAATCAGATGCAGTTCCTATACATCTTCATGAAATTCCAAAGGCAATAAGAAGCGGGATAATTGATATAAATGTAACATTCTTACATACTTCGCCTCCTGATGAACATGGATTTTTATCTTTAGGAGTAGAGGTAATAGCGACAAAGGCAGCACTTGAAAGGTCAAAACTTGTTATTGCGCAGGTTAATCCTAATATGCCAAGAACACTTGGTGATTCCTTTGTTCATATCTCAAAAGTTGATTATATAGTTGAAGTAGAAGATTTCTTACCGGAACTTGAAGAGGGTAGTTTTACAGAAGTTGAGGAAAAAATTGGTAGATATGTAGCGGATTTAATTGAAGATGGAGCCACATTACAACTTGGTATTGGTGGGATACCAAATGCCGTTTTATTTTATATGAAAGATAAAAAAGACCTCGGAATTCATACTGAAATGATTTCAGATGGTGTGATGAAACTGATAGAAACAGGGGTTATAACAGGTGCAAAAAAGACAATTCATAAAGGCAAGGTTATATGCACTTTCATTCTGGGGACAAGAAAACTCTATGATTTTGTGAATGATAACCCAATTTTTGAACTTCATCCTGTTGAATATGTTAACGATCCTTTTGTAATTTCCCAGAATGAGAACATTGTGGCAATTAATTCCGCAATAGAGGTTGACCTAACAGGGCAGGTTTGTTCTGATTCAATAGGGACATACATATATTCAGGATTTGGTGGACAATTGGATTTCATAAGAGGAGCAGCAAGGGCAAAATATGGAAAACCGGTTATTGCATTACCTTCTACTGCAAAAGGGGGTGAAGTTTCAAGGATTGTTCCATATTTAAAGAAAGGAGCAGGAGTTGTAACAACAAGAGCAGATGTCCATTATGTTGTTACAGAATACGGGGTTGCTCATTTATGGGGTAAACCACTTAAAGAAAGGGCAAGGGCATTAATTGAGATTGCCCATCCAAAATTCAGGGAAGAACTTGAAAAAGAGGCATGGGAAAGAAAATTAATTCCGCACCTTTTTTATGTATCTAAATAATGCCCCCGGGGTGACTTGAACACCCGGCCTGCGGTTTAGGAAACCGCCGCTCTATCCTCCTGAGCTACGGGGGCAATTAAGGAATTTATTTTAAAGGAATTTGATTTAAAAATTAAAATGGATACCTCCGCTTAATTCCAAACCTGTGAATTTCCTTTTATACTCCCATTCCCACCAATCAAGAATCATTCCTTTAGATTTGTGTATTAAAAAATGATATCCAACAATTTCAACATCAAAAGAAATAGTAGATGCAAAAGAAATTTCACGCTTTAAAAATTTTGAGATTATTTCTAATGGAAAGAATTCAATACCTCCAATAATTCCTAATCCTAAAAAATTTTTCTTAACCTTTTCAGGTGTACATGTCCAAATTGTATCTTCTCGCTCACATCTTGTATCCCAATTTTTTTCATTTTTAATTCCGAATCCCATTCCAATATAAGGTTTAAACCAATCCTTTTTTGTAAAAGTATATTCTGTTCTTATTTCAGTATTTATCTTAAAATAAGGTCTCCAGAAATTTTCTCTATACACTGTTTCTGTATATCCTGGTTCGGGGTGATATATTTCTTTCAGAGAGTCAACAAATACTTCTCCATTATCTAAATACATTATCAAATGTGCTCTTAATCCCTTTTCAAATCCTATTTTAAAACTTACACCACCTGCAATTGGATCTCCTGAAAAACCAAGAGATATTAT
>JBDRZD010000041.1:0-17228 GCA_039803745.1 Caldifarciminota bacterium | reverse complement strand
TTGAAAATTTTTAAAAAATCTTGTATAATTAAAATATTAAAATAAGACTAAAATGGTCCTATTAAAATAAAAAGGAGGTAAAAATGGTAAAAGTAAACCAAAAAGTGGGAGATTTTGAGTTAGAGGCTTATCATAATAATGAGATAAAAAAGGTGAGACTTTCAGATTATAAAGGTAAATGGGTAGTCCTTATATTTTATCCTGCTGATTTTACCTTTGTATGTCCTACAGAACTTGAGGAAGCTGCTGAACTTTATGATGAATTCAAAAAACTTAATGCTGAAATTTTCTCTGTAAGTACAGATACAGTTTATGCTCACAAAGCATGGCATGATACTTCACCTTCAATTAAAAAAGTAAAATATCCAATGATTGCTGACCCTGCAGGTAAATTATGTAAAGAATTTGGAACATATCTTGAAGATGAAGGTGTTTCTCTGAGAGCAACTTTTATAATTGATCCTGATGGAATTTTAAGATATATGGAAATCCATGATAATAGTATTGGAAGGAACACAAAAGAAATCTTGAGGAAACTTAAAGCCTGCATTTATGTTCGTGAACATGGTGGTGAAGTGTGTCCTGCAAGTTGGGAGCCAGGTAAAAATACATTAAAGCCAGGGCTTGATTTGATTGGTAAAATATAAGGGGTGAATTATGTCTCCTATTCTTTTATCAAGAATTCAATTTGGTCTTGCTGCTGGTTTTCATTTTTTATTCCCACCAACCACATTTGGTTTAACCCTGATTATTCTGATTTTAGAAATTCTCCATTTTAAAAGGAAAGAAGAAATATATCTTAAAATTTCAAATTTTCTTATAAAAATTCTTGGAATAGTTTTTGTTCTTGGAGTTGCATCAGGAATAGTCCTTGAATTTGCATTCGGGAATAACTGGGCTAATTATTCAAGGATGGTAGGAGACATATTCGGTGCTCCTCTTGCAGCAGAAGGTGTTTTTGCTTTTTTCCTTGAATCTGTTTTTCTTGGTGTTCTCGTTTTTGGGAGGAATAAAGTATCAAAAGGTTTCTTTTTACTTTCAGCCTTTCTTGTTTTCTTTGGTTCCCATCTTTCAGGATTATGGATTATAATAGCAAATTCTTGGATGCAAACACCTATGGGATTTAAAATAGAAGGAGGAAGGGCAATCCTTACAAATTTTTTTGAGGCTGCAATAAACAAATCAACTTTTATAAGATATATCCATACTATAATTGCTGGATGGATAACGGGTTCTTTACTTGTTTCGGGTATCTCTGCTTATTATATTTTGAAAAATAAATTTAAAGAAAAAGGAAAATTACTTTTGAAAATCTCTTTACCCATTTTTATTATAACATCAATAATTCAGCTTTTCACAGGTCATTTTCATTCCATTCAAGTTATAAATACACAACCAGAAAAAATGGCTGCATATGAGGCACTCTGGGAAACACAGAGTTTTGCTCCCTTCTCTATTTTTGCACTTCCGGATGAAAAAAATGAAAAAAACAATTTTTATATAGGAATACCCGGATTTCTGAGTTTTCTTGTGAGTTTTAATCCTGAGAAAGAGATTAGAGGACTAAAAGATTTCCCAAGAGAAGAAAGACCACCTGTTATTTTGCCCTTTTATTCATACCACATAATGATATATCTCGGTGTTTATTTCATAATGATTTCATTAATCGGAATAATACTTTTTTTAAAAAAGAAAATATATGATACAAAATGGTATTTGAGAATTCTTTTATACTCAATACCTCTTCCTTATGCTGCCAATGAATTCGGATGGATAGGTGCAGAAGTTGGAAGACAGCCATGGGCTGTTTATAAAGTTTTAAGGACGCAGGATGCAGGTTCGCCTTCAGTTAGTGGGGGACAAGTTCTTTTTTCCCTTATAATGTTTTCTTTGATTTATCTTCTTCTCTTTATAATTTTTGTTTATCTTGTTAAAAAATTTGTTAAAAAAGGAATTGAGGAAATTTCTTATGAAGGATATTAAGGGGGTCTAAAATGGAAGCAATTGATATTTTAAGGATAATATGGTTTTTCCTTATAGGCATTTTATTAACAGGTTATTCAATACTTGACGGTTTTGACCTTGGGATAGGTTCTCTTTTTCCTCTTTTAGCAAAAAATGAAGATGAGAAAAGAAGACTTTTTAAATCCATAGGTCCTTTCTGGGATGGGAATGAAGTATGGCTTTTAACAGGTGGTGGTGCACTTTTTGCTGCATTCCCTCATGCCTATGCAACAGTTGCAAGTGGTTTTTACCTTGCTTTTATGTTTGTTCTATTTGCTCTCATATTCAGAGCTGTTTCAATAGAATTCTGGCAGAATGATGAAAAAAGAAGAAAATTATGGGAATGGGCATTTACAGTTGGGAGTTTTTTACCATCCCTTTTATTTGGTATTGCCCTTGGTAATGTTATTATAGGAATTCCATTAAATGAAAATTTTGATTTTACAGGTAATTTCTTTACACTTTTAAGACCATATCCCCTTATAATCGGCATCCTCGGTTTTTTCATAATAATGATTCATGGAGCGAGTTATGCAGTTTTAAAAACTGGTGAAGAAATCAGAGAAAGAAGCTATAAAATTCTCAAAAAGTTATGGTTAATTTTTATTGTATTTTTTATTCTCTCATTTATAGCCACAATTATATGGGTGCCTGAATTTCTTAGAAAAATTATCCCATGGATTTTAGCAGTTTTAATTATAATTTTCTGGATTTTTCTTGGTAATGCAATAAATAAGAGAAAAAATGGAATATGTTTTTTACTTTCCTCTTTAATTTTTATAACTCTATGGGCAATTGTCGGTTCAATTCACTTCCCTTATCTTGTAAGGGCAAGCAATGATCCTGAATTAAGTTTGACAATATATAATGCTTCTTCAAGTTTTTTAACATTGAAGGTTATGCTTTTAATAGCAATTATTGGAATGCCATTTGTTTTAGGCTATACAATATATATTTATAAAATATTTAAAGGAAAAGTTTAAAAGGAGGTAAAAAATGGAAATAACAAAAAGAATGCCATTACTTGGGGATGATTTCCCTAAAATGAAGGTTACAACCACTCACGGAGTTATAGACCTTCCTGATTACTTTAAAGGTAAGTGGTTTGTTTTATTTAGCCATCCTGCAGATTTTACTCCTGTTTGCACAACAGAATTTTTTGCCTTTCAGAAAAGAATTGAAAAGTTTAAAGAACTAAATTGTGAACTCATAGGTTTGAGTGTAGATCAGGTATTTTCCCATATAAAATGGGAAGAATGGATAAAAGAAAAACTTGGGATAGAGATTGAATTTCCTATAATAGCAGATACAGGTGAAATTGCTGAAAAACTCGGTTTAATTCATCCAGGGAAAGGAACAAATACAGTTAGAGCAGTTTTTGTTGTTGACCCTGAAGGAAAAATAAGGTTGATTTTATACTATCCTCAGGAAATTGGAAGGAATATTGATGAAATTTTAAGAGCGATAAAAGCCCTGCAAATAAGTGATGAAGAGAAAGTTGCGATACCTGCCAATTGGCCTGAAAATGAAATTATTGGATCAAATGTTATAATCCCGCCTGCAAAGGATGTGAAAACAGCAAAAGAAAGGCTTGAAAAGGCAAAAAAGGGTGAAATTAAATGCTATGACTGGTGGTTTTGCTATAAAGAGTTAAAAGAAAAAAGGAGGTAAAATTATGAAAAATTTTGAAGAACTGCTGCAAAAGGCTGACTGGAAAAAAGAAAAGCATGTTCCAGTGATAGAGATTATAGGTGAGGCTAAAAAAGACAAGAATATAAAGGTTGAAGTGAGTGTTGGTAAAGAAATTCCCCATCCAAATACAAGTGCCCATCACATCTCATGGATTGAAGTTTACTTTTTGCCAGAGGGAGAAACATTTCCCTATCAGGTTGCAAGATTTGATTTTTTATCCCATGGAGCATCAACAAAGGGTGCTGATACAAGCACAGTTTATACAGAGCCATACGGGATTTTTGTTTTCAAAACTTCAAAATCAGGAACTTTATATGCACTTTCTTACTGCAATATTCATGGGCTCTGGGCTAATGCAATTGAGTTAAAGGTTGATTAAAGAAGTAAAAAGGAGGGGGAAGTGAAGTTTTATGGATGAGGAAATCAAAAAAGTAATTTTAAGTTTCCAAAAAAATGAAATAACTGAATATTTTATATATAAAAAATTTTCTGAAAAGGAAAAGGGTGAAAATGCAAAAATTCTTAATAAAATAGCAAATGAGGAATTGGCTCATTATGAAATACTTGAAAAATTAACTGGTAAAAAGGTTTTACCTTCCAGATTTAAAATATTTCTATATTCTTTTATAGAAAAAATTTTTGGACTTACCTTTGCTTTAAAATTTATGGAAAAAGGAGAAGAAAAGGCTCAAAGAAATTATGAGAACTACAGCAACTTGGTTCAGGATGGAGAGAGAATTTTAAATGAGGAAAAAGGGCACGAAAAAGAACTTATAAATATGATAGATGAGGAAAGAATAAACTATATAGGTTCAATAGTTCTTGGTTTAAACGATGCTATTGTTGAACTTACAGGTGCTCTTGCAGGTTTAACATTCGCTTTAAGAAATCCAAAAATAGTTGGAATTGCGGGATTTATAACAGGGATTTCAGCCTCCCTTTCAATGGCTGCATCAGAATTCATCTCTCAAAAATCAGAAGGCAAAAGCAATCCCTTGAAGGCATCCTTTTATACAGGAATTGCCTATATATTTGCTGTTCTTCTTTTGATATTTTCTTATTTTATAATAAGAAATCCCTATATTGACCTTTTAATTACTATTCTTATAGCCTTTTTTATTATTTTTATTTTTACCTATTTTGTTTCAGTTGTTAAAGAGATTTCTTTTAAAAAAATGTTTTTTGAAATGCTTTTAATAAGTTTTGGGGTCGCCTTTGTATCATTTTTAATAGGTCTTTTTACAAGAAAATTTTTAAAAATAGAAATTTAAAAGGAGGAAAGTATGAAAAAAATGACTGAAAAAGCATTGAACGAAGCCTTTGCAGGCGAATCAATGGCTCATATGAAATATTTAATCTTCAGCGAAATCGCCGAGAAAGAAGGTTTCAAAAATATAGCAAGACTTTTTAAAGCAATTGCCTATGCAGAACAAGTTCATGCAACAAATCATGCAAGAGAATTGGGTATAATAAAAAATACGATTGAAAATCTTGAAACAGGTATTCAGGGTGAGACCTATGAAATAGAGGAAATGTATCCTGCTTTTGATGCGATTGCTAAACTCCAGAATGAAAAGGGTGCCCAAAGGGCAATCCATTTTGCAATTGAGGCAGAAAAAATTCATGCAGAATATTATAAAAATGCAAAAGAGAGTTTGAAAAATGGAAAGGATTTAGATATTCCGGAAATTTATATATGTCCTGTTTGTGGATGGACTTATATAGGAGAACCACCAGATAAATGTCCAATATGCGGTGTTAAAAAAGATAGGTTTAAAAAGTTTTAAATTGAAATTTTAAATTTTAATGGTTTAATATAAAATTTTTAAAAAGGAAGAGACATGGATAAATATATATGTAAAATTTGTGGTTATGTATATGATCCTGAGGAAGGAGATCCTGAAAATGGAATAAATCCAGGCACTCCTTTTGAAAATCTTCCAGATGATTGGGTATGTCCTGTTTGTGGAGCAGGTAAAGATTTATTTGAAAAGGAGGTTAAAAGTGATTGTTAAAGATATTAAAAAAGATGTGTATGCAATAATAACAAATGATTGGGATAGAAGGCTTTTTGATGAATTAATACCTTTGCCACAGGGGACAAGTTATAATTCTTATTTTTTAAAAGATGAAAAAAATGTTTTAATTGACACTTCTGACCCAAGAACAAAAGAGAAATTATTTAGTGCCCTTAAGGAATTAAAAATAGAGAAATTAGATTATATTATCTCAAATCATTCTGAACAAGATCATTCCGGAGCAATACCTGAGTTGCTTGAAAAGTTTGAAAATGCAAAAGTTATTACAAGTGAAAAGGGGAAAGAATTTATAAAAAGTTTGCTACTTATTCCAGATGAAAAAATTGTTACGGTTAAGGATGGAGAAAAGATTAATATTGGAGAAAAAACCCTTGAATTTATCTATGCTCCTTTTGTCCACTGGCCTGAGACAATATTAACATACGAGATTAAAAATAAGATTTTATTTTCCTGTGATTTATTTGGTTCTCATTTGGCAACAAGTAGAGTGTGGGCAGGTGAGAATGATTTTTTGTTAGGAGCAAAAAGATATTATGCTGAGATTATGATGCCTTTTAGAAAACATATTATAAAACATCTTGAAAAGCTTAAAAATTATGAAATTGAAATTATTGCGCCAAGCCACGGTCCTGTCTATGATCAACCTAATCTCATTATAAATGCCTATAATGAATGGATTTCCGATAATGTTAAAAATTGTGTGGTTATTCCCTATGTCTCAATGCATGGTAGTATAAATAAGGCAATTGATTATTTTGTGAAGGAATTAATTAAAAAAGGTATTGAAGCAAAGCCTTTTAATTTGATAGTTACAGATATAGGAGAACTTGCCATTTCACTTGTAGATTGTGCTACAGTTGTTATAGGAACTCCGACTGTTTTAGGTGGTCCTCATCCAAATGTTTTTTATATTCTCTATATATTTAAAATTTTGAGACCAAAGACAAAATTTATTTCTTTAATTGGCTCTTTTTTATGGGGAACAAATATTTTGAAATTTATAGAAGATTTGTTGAAGGGAATAGATATAGAAATGATAGAACCAGTCATATTTAAGGGGTATCCCAAAGATGAAGATTTAGAAAAAATTAAAAACTTAGTTGAAAAGATATATCAAAAACATAAAGAATTAAAATTAATTTAAAAGGAGGTTAAAATGGTGTCAAAAGATTTGTTGGAACTTTTAAACAAGGCAATTGCAAGAGAGTTGCAGGTCTCCATCCAGTATATGTGGCAACATGTTCTATGGAAAGGTGTAAAAGGATTTGCTGTGAAAGATGAACTTAAAAAAATAGCAATTACAGAGATGAAACATGCAGAGGCAATTGCCGAAAGACTTGCATATCTTGGAGGAATACCCACAACAAAACCCGATCCAATTTTTGTTGGAGAAAGTTTAAAAGAAATGATAGAAAGGGATAAAATGGATGAGGAAAATGCCATAAAACTTTATAAAGAAATAATAAAAAAAGCAGAAAATGAAGGAGATATAACTACTGCTGACCTTTTCAAAAAAATACTTGCTGATGAAGAGGAACATCACGATATATTTACAAGTTTACTTGAAGAAATATAATTTCTGGAGGATTTTAAATGAACGAGTTTAAATCAATTGAAGAGATTTTAGATTTTGCAATAAAAAGAGAAGAGGAGGAGTATGAATTTTATGAACAATGGAAAGATAAGGTAAGGCAGGATATAAGGCCATTATTTGAAAAACTGGCAGAAGAAGAAAAAGGGCACAAGGTAAAACTTCTCTGGGTTAAGTCTGGTAAATTAAAAGACTTTCTTGAAGCAGGTTCTCAAGGAATTCTTGATTTAAAGATGAGTGATTACCTCGTGGATATAGAACCAAAACCTAATATTTCATATCAGGATGCACTTATACTCGCGATTAAGAGGGAAAAGATGGCTTTCAAACTTTACGAAGATTTAGCAAATAAAAGTTCTAATAAGGAAATAAAAGATCTTTTTATTGCCCTTGCTCAAGAGGAGGCAAGACATAAACTTAAATTGGAATTGCTTTACGATGAATATTTCTATCCTACAGGTTAATGAAAGATTTTAGAAAAGAAAAGGATTTTCTTGGTGAAATAGAGATACCAAAGAAGGCATACTGGGGAGTGCATACCCAAAGGACATTAAATAATTTTAAAATTTCAGGAATAAAATTTCCCTTCGAGTTTATAAAGGCAATTGTTCTTATAAAAAGATATGCGGCAGAGGTAAATAAAGAATTAGGTCTTATTAATAAGGAAATTGCTGATTCTATAATAAAAGCATGCGAGGAGATCCTTGAAGGGAATTTGGAGGATCAGTTTCCTATTGATATCTTTCAGACAGGTTCCGGAACATCAACAAATATGAATGTAAATGAGGTTATAGCAAATAGAGCGAATGAGATACTGGGTTATCCTTTAGGAAATAAAAAGCCGGTCCATCCCAACGACCATGTAAATCTTGGACAATCTTCAAATGATGTTATACCCTCTGCAATACACATAACCGCGAGAATAAAATTAGAAGAACTTTTGGGTTCTCTCCAAATTCTTTATGAAGAACTTAAGAAAAAGAAAGAGGAATTTAAAGAGATTATAAAAGCTGGTAGAACCCATCTTCAGGATGCTGTTCCAATTACTTTGGGACAGGAATTTTCATCTTATGCTGAACAGATTAAAAAAGGGATAGAAAGGATAAAATTTAATTCTTCATATCTTGAAGAACTGCCTCTGGGAGGAACAGCAATTGGGACAGGAATAAATACGCATCCTGAATTCGGTAAGAGGGTGATTGATAAGATTTCTCAAAGGTTAGGCATAAGTTTTAAAGAGGCGTCAAATAAATTTGAAGGAATTTCAGCAAAAGATGCTGTTGTTCATCTTATGGGAAGTTTAAATACTCTCTGTGTTAGTCTTATGAAAATTGCGAATGATTTGAGAATTCTATCAAGCGGACCAAGAACTGCAATTGGTGAAATAATACTTCCTGCAATTCAAGCTGGAAGTTCAATTATGCCAGGAAAAGTAAATCCTGTAATTCCTGAAATAATGATGCAGATTTGTGCACAGGTTATAGGGAATGCACTTACAGTGAGCATAGGAGGACAGAATGCACCCCTTGAACTAAATGTAATGATGCCCATTATTGCTTATAACATGATCTTTTCAATTGAAATTCTTAAAAATGGAATAAAAATCTTTGCGGAAAAATGTATAAGGGGTATAGAAGCAGATGTAAAAAGATGTAGAGAACTTATGGAATGGAGTATAGGCATAATTACGCCTCTTGCTTTAAAAATAGGATATGATAAAGCAGCTGAAATAGCATTTAAGGCTTATAAAGAGAATAAAAAGATAAAAGATGTTCTTGTAGATGAAGGGATTTTAACTTCAGAAGAGGTTGAAGAGATTTTAAAGCCTGAAAAAATGTTGGGATTTTGATAAAAAATGCTCCTTGTATTTAAAGAAAATCTATTAAAAGGATTAAATATGGAAGAAAAAAAATTAAAAATAGAAAAACTTTCTGATGGTAGATTTAAAGAAGAAGAGAATTTTCTTTTTTATTCAAATGGTGAACCTTTATTCAATTGCAAGATTTTTTATGGAAGGAAACCATATTATAGAGAATGGTGTGAAATTTTTGGTGTGAGGAATAAAAATTATTTTGGCTCAATTTTAGAGGAAAGGATAGTTGATCTCTTTTATGAATATCTGGAACCCGGAGGCAGAATATTTATAGAATATGAAATTGATGAAGAAACATTTAAAGAACTTGAAAAAGGTATTCCCGAAGTTCTTTCAAGGCTGGGTTTTTTACTTTTTAAAAATAAATTTATTTATATAAAAAATCTTTATTTTCCTGAAGGTTTTATGGAAGGCGGAAGAAAATTAAAAGCAGAGAAGCCGTTAAATGAACAAGATTATTTAGAAGAAAAAAAATTGATTTTTGAGAAAATAAAAAAATTTTCTGGAAAAATAAATTTGGCAAGTAATAGAAAGATTTACAAAAGAATAGAAGAAATTTTAAAAATGAATAATTAATTTTTAAATTAACTTTAAGGAGGAAAATATGGATCTAAGTAAATATAAACTTGATGAAATAATCCTTGCTGCAATAAAGAGTGAAATAGAAGCAAGGGACATATATGCAAGATTGTCAGAAATGGTAAAAAATCCTTTTTTGAAACCAAAACTCAAATTTCTTTCTGAAGAAGAAGAAAGGCACAGGGTGTTTTTTGAGCATTTTTTTAAAGAGAAATTTCCAGATAAGGAAATTATAATTCCTGAAAAAACACCTGTTCCAGTTCCCGAAATTAAAATTGAGAAAAGTGAGAAAATACCGATTAGTAAAATTTTCTGGCATGCCATGCAGGCTGAAATGGCAGCATATGATTTTTATGAAAGTATGGCAAAACTTTTTGAATCCGCCCCCCAAGTTAAAAATACCCTTTTATATATTGCCACAATGGAAATGGGGCATTACAGGCTCTTTGAATTAGAAAGAGAGAAAGCCCTTAAATTTGAAGATGAAGAAATTCCAATGATTCATTTAGGACCTTAAAAGGAGGCTAATATGGAGTTAAAAGAAGTGATAGAAAAAAGGAGAGCTTATAGGTCGTTAAAACCCTGTGAAATAAATGAAGAGATGATAAGAGATATTGCAGGATATGCATCTCTTGCTCCATCCTGTTATAACAATCAGCCTTGGAGATTTGTTTTTGTTTATGAAAAAGATGTACTTGAAAAAATATTTGAGACCTTACCAGAAGGCAACTCTTGGGCAAAAGCATCGTCAATGATAATTGCAGTTTTTTCTAAAAAAGAATTTGATTGCGTTATAGGGAACAGGGAATACTATCTTTTTGATACCGGAATGGCAACAGCATTTTTAATTTTAAGATTAACTGATTTAGATCTTGTTGCTCATCCTATAGCTGGTTATGATGAAGATAAAGTTAAAGAAATTTTAAAAATTCCTAAAGATATGATAGTTATAACCTTAATTATAGTTGGAAAAAAAGCAGATCAATTAAGTCCTATTTTATCTGAAAGACATAAAAAATGGGAAGAGAAAAGACCGGAGAGATTGAAATTTGAAGAATTTTGTGGATTAAATGAATGGAGTAAATAAATATTATTAATCAAGTTCTTTTTAGTTTTTCAAAATTTAATTATTAGAAATTTAAATAAGAAATAATTTAAAATAAAAACTCAATTTTAAATAAGGAGTTTGTTATGAAATATGATGCAATTGTGATTGGTGCAGGACCTGGTGGATATGTGGCAGGAATAAGGCTTGGTCAATTTAAAAGGAAAGTTCTTGTTGTTGAAAAGAAATATATAGGTGGTGTATGTCTTAATGTTGGCTGTATTCCCACAAAGGCTCTTATTCATTCAGCGCATCTTTTATCAAAGATAAAGAATGCAAAAAGGACAATGGGATTAAAAATAAATGATGATATTTCTTATGATATTGAAACTTTGAGAAAATGGAAGGATAAAGCAGTAAATAAACTCACAAAAGGTGTTGAGTTTTTATGGAAATCAAATGGGGTTGAATGGATAAAGGGATTTGCAAAGATTTTAAATGAAAATAGTGTTGAAGTGATAAAGGAAGATGGTGAAAGTAAAATATTTGAAACAGAAAATATAATAATTGCAACAGGCTCATATCCTGCTATAATTCCTGGTTTTGAGCCTGATGGGAAATATATATGGACTTCTGATGACGCAGTCTCTCTTCCTTTTATCCCTTCTAAATTAATTATTCTTGGGGCAGGTGCAATAGGTCTTGAATTTGCTTATATTTATAAAAATTTAGGAAGTGATGTTGAAGTATATGAACTTATGCCGCAGATTCTTCCTGGAATAGATAAGGAGATGGCTGATGAACTTGAAAAGATATTAAAAAAAGAAGGCATAAAAATATATACAAATGCAAAGGCTAAGGAATTAATCAAAGAGAATGGAAAAATAAAGATGAAAGTTGAAGTTCAAAATAAAGAACAAATTGCAGAGGGTAATGTTTTACTTCTTGCAGTTGGAAGAAAACCTTATACGGCAGGATTAAATCTTGAAAATATAAATGTTGAGATTGATAACAGGGGATTTATAAAGGTTGATAAGAAAAGAAGAACAAATATTAAGAATATATTTGCAATTGGTGATGTTGCTGGAATGCCTCTTCTTGCACATAAGGCTTCAAGGGAAGGGATTGTTGCTGCCGAGGTAATTTCAGGAGTTGAAAATGAATATTCGCCTCTTGCAGTTCCTGCTGTTGTTTATACAATTCCAGAACTTTTAACCGTTGGGTTTTCTGAAGAGGAAGCAATTCAAAGGAATTTGAAGATAAAAATAGGTAAATTTCCTTTCAGTGCAAATGGTAAAGCAGTTGCATCTGATGAAATTTATGGTTTTGTGAAAATAATAGTAAATGAAGAAAATGATGAGATTGTTGGAATCCATATTTTAGGACCAGAAGCGTCTTCTATGGCAGGGGAAGCAAGCCTTGCAGTTGAAAAAAGAATAAGAGCAGAAGATTTAGGCAAATGTATTCATCCTCATCCCACTTTAAGTGAAGCAATTATGGAAGCAGCAGAAAATGTCCATAAAAGAGCAATACATATTGTTAATAAATAGAGATTAAACTTATAAGATATATAAAAAGATTAAAGACAAGTATAAAATAAAGAAGTTTTTATTTCCAAGAAGCGTAATAACACCTATTAAAATTGAAAATATGAATAAAGGAAAAGCGGCTTTTGCATGTCCTGTAAGGAAATGGGCCAGTCCCCAATAAATCCCTATAAAAATGCCTCCCCAAGGTAAAAAAGTTAAATTCGTAATTTCCTCACCAATTTTTTGAAAAACGAAAAATATAATGCTTACCAAAAATAATTCGGAAAAATAATAAAAAATTTGAAAGGTTATAAGAGGAACACTCCAAGTTTTTCCATACATTTTTTCAAAACCTATTTTTTCTAAACATATTTTCATTTTTATTTCACCACTTATTATCTTTGAAAATATTATAGAAATTATTATTGAAATGATTAAAAATAGAGCCGCATTCCTTTTAAAAGAAAAATTTAAAATACTCATCTTTGCTTTATCATTCATTTTTATTACAAAAATTTCCCAGATTATCCAGATAGAGATGGTAATAATCCAATGAAAAATCAAAATGACTGGATTTTTATAGAAAGAAAAAAGTCCCCCTTTATCTTTAGTAATTACTTTTAAAAATATTAAAACAAAAAATTCGATATATAATAAAATACATGAGATAAGAGCAACAATTTCTTTTCTTATTTACCCTTCCCTTTTTTAGGTGGATATTTCTTTTTATAGTAAGAATGGTTCATCCATGGTTTATCATTATCAGTTTCAATAATTACATAATTAAAAATTTCAATATTTTTCGGTTTTTCCTTCACTTCTATCCATTTTCCCCCTTCAAAAATTATGTAAACATCTCTTTCAGGATGATAGTATATTTCAAGAGCAGGATAATACCAGAAGATATATTTTGCTCTGTATCCATAAGCCTTTGCATGTGGCGGTGGTCCAGGATGTTTATGGACAACAACACAACCCAAAATTAAAATTAAAGATAAAATTAAAAACCTCATTAAAAACCTCCTCTTTCAAGTTCTGATAAATATTTTATTCTCTTTAACATATTTGGATGGGTTGATAAAATTTCAAAAAGTTTATCTTCAAATGAAAGTTTTACTTTTTTATTCCTTAAGGCTAAAAGTTCATCCTCTTCAATTTCTCCACTTAAATCTAAATCTATTTCCCTTAAATCCCTGATTTCTTTTAATGCTCTTGAAGGGTCATTTAAGAAGAACGCCTTTATACCTTCATATTGTTTTAATTCTTCCTTATTTATCCTTGCATTTCCATATACAAGTTTATAAAGGGCAGAGGCAAGATGAGATGGTCTTGAACCGAGTTTAACAGAACCTGTATCTGCAAAATATTCCCTTATTCTTGAGGCATATAAAACAAGTAAGTTTGTTATAAAATACATTATAAATGCAAAAAGACCAACCAAAACAAGGGGAAGATTTCCTCTTTCTCTTTCACTTCTTCTTGAATACATTCCCATAAAAAAGAGGTTTCTTGCAATGAGATATAAAAGAAGTGGCAAAACAGAAAGAAGGGTTATAAAGATTACATCTCTGTGTTTTAAATGAGAAATTTCATGTCCCAGAACTGCTTTTAGTTCATTTTTATTTAAAATTCTTAAAATACCTCTTGTGACACATACCCTTCCATCCCTTAAACTTCTTCCGAAAGCAAAAGCATTTGGAACATTTATTTCTGCAATACCAACTTTTGGTTTTGGTATGTTAGCCTTTCTTGAAAGTTCCTCTACTACTTCGTGAAGCCATGGCTCTTCCCTTTCATTCACATATCTTACATTCATAACAATTTCCACGATTTTAGGTCCAATTAGGTATTGTAAGAATACAAAGAATAAGGCAAGGAAAAGGTAAAAAAGAAAGTTCTGAATCCCGAGTGCGTATCCAATTACCGAAATTACTGCATAAATGATTCCAAAAAATATTATTAACAAGATTGTCATTTTTAATCTAAGCCCAAACATCTTCTCTCCTTTTTAAGTTATATAAAATACAGGAAATTTAAAAATAATTCAATGTTGATTTTGAAATCCTTTATAATTTAAAAATGCTAAAAATTTTAATTTTTTCTTTTTTAAATATCAGAAGTTTTGAACTTTCTAACGGGTTAAATGTTTTTTTAATTCAAAATAAAATTTCGCCAATTGCTACAATTGTTCTTGCATTTAAGGCAGGGGGAGAGTATCAAGTTCCAGAGGATGCGGGAATTTTCCATCTTGTTGAACATATGTTTTTTAAGGGGAATAAGAGATATGAAAATGAAGAAGAATTTATTGAGAGGGCAAGAGAAATTGGTATTTTATATAATGGTTTAACTTCCCATAATTATGTCACTTATTATTATACTTTACCAAAAGATAAATTAAAGGATGGATTAAATTTCGTCTATGATGCCATTACAGGTATTATTTTTGATGATAAAGAACTTGAAAATGAAAGAAAAGTTGTTCTTGATGAATATAATAGAGACTATTCTGACCCTGTTTCTTCTTTTTATATGGATATTTCAAGACTTTTTTATGAAGAGTATTTTTATAAAGATGACCTTCTTGGTCCAAAATGGAATATTTTAAGAGCAAATAAAAGTATTCTTCTGAACGAGTTTAAAAAGTTTTATACTCCATGGAACTCTTATTTAATAATTTCAGGAGATATTGATTTTGATGAGGCAGAAAAACTTGTTAAAAAAATATTTGGAAAATGGAAAGGAAAAAAATTTTACGAAAAAGTAGAAAAATTGCCTCCCTTGAGGACAAAAAAATATATTCATATTAATTCCAAAGAGATAGAAAATGCAAGAATTTTTATTATCTTTCAGGGTCCAGGAACATTATATGAAAGAGAGGATACATATGTTTTTGATTTAATCTCATCAATTTTTTCTTTGGCCCATTCTCCTTTCCAGAGGGAGTTTGTTGAATCAGGAATTGTGAATTCAGCCTCCTTTAATTATTATACAAAACCATCTACAGGTGAAATTTATATTGAGTTTGAAATGGAAAAAGAAAATATTTATAAAGCAAAAGAAAAATTTTATGAATTTTTAAATACCTGTGATGATGAAAAATGGTTTCCCGAAAATTTAATAGAGGAAGCAAAAATTGTAATTGAGAATAAATTTGAATTAGAAACAGAGAATCCACAGGAATTTGCTCTAAATCTTGCTTTCTGGCTATGCACAGCAGACTATGATTATTTTAAAAATTATATAGAAAAAATAAAAAATGTTGAAAAGGAAAATATTATTGATTTAATGAGAAAATATATTAAAGATAAAAATTTTGTTTTTGGAATTCTTGAACCAGAATGAAAATCTTATTTTTAATTTTTTCATTTACTCAAATATTTTATTTAAAAAATGGAGTACCTGTTATATACAAAAAGATTGAAGGAATAAATTGTGCAAGCGTTGCCATTTTCTTCAATTATGGTTCTTTAAAATATGAAAAGGGTATGGATGGAATTGAATATTTTTCTTTGAATGCAATATGTGAAGGGACAATGAAAAATCCCTATCCTGAATTTGAAAAAATACTCATAAAAGAAGGTATTCAAAAGAAAATAATAGCAACCCATGATTTTTCAGCAATCATCTTTAAATCACCATTAAAAAGTTTTAAAAAAAGTATAGAACTCTTATATGAAGTGCTAAGTAAGCCTGAACTTAAAAAAGAAAGAGTTGAGGTTGTAAGAAATTTTTTGATTTCTAAAGCAAAAAGAAAACTTGAAGAACCAGATGAAAAACTATTTACCCTTTTAGATTCAATTTTTTATTTTAATCATCCTTATGATTTTGAACCTGAAGGTAAAATAAATACCTTGAAAAAATTTAAAATAGAAGATATAAAAAAATTTCTTGAGAATAATTTTCATGCAAACGGGATAATTATAGGTATAGCAAGTCCATTGGATAAAGAAGAAATTTTACCCTTTTTAAATGATAGTTTCGGCAAAATTTCTGGAAAAGAATTAAATTTGAGGGAATTAAAAGATTTTATTCCAAGAGACACTCTTTTCCACTTTAAAGAACCAAATTATAAAACAAGTTATATTGCCTGTAAATTTCCAATTCCTTCTATTGAAGATAGAGATTTTATTTATGTTTTAGCACTTCTTGAAATTCTTTCAAATAGGTTTGAAGAAAAAGTCAGGATAAAGGAAGGTCTTTCTTATTCAGTTTATGCTGGCTTTCCCTTTAAAAGAAAAAATTATGGATATTTCTATGTTTCCTCTTCCTATCCTGATTCTGCATGGAAATTGATGATGGAAGAAGTTGAGAGGATAAAAAATGAAGAGGTAAGTAATAAAGAAATAAAAGGGGTTTTGAACATTTTTAAGACATATAGATTTTTGAGAAATGCTGCAACTGATTTAACAATTTTAAATTCTCTTATATCCTATATCTTAACCCAAAATCCAGATTATATTGATTCGCTTATTTTAAATATTGAAAAAATTGATAAGGAGAAAATTAAAGAAGTTGCAAATAGATATCTTAAAAATTTTACTGTATTAAAAATTACCCCTTAATACTCTTTCTCAACAATTTCAATTAAAACTTTACCTGTTGTTTTTGGATCAAGAAAAAAGACTTTTTTACTTTTTACACCCTTTCTTATACCCTGAACTATTTTAAATCCTTTACTTTCAAGTTCTTTAAATTTTTCTTCGGCATTTTCAACTTCAAAAGCAATATGGTGAATTCCTCCTCCTCTTTTTTCAATAAATTTTGAAACAGTTTCCTCTCCCTCCATCGGTGATATTATTTCAAGCATTAAATTTCCAATATGAAATATTCCTATTTTTAATTTTCTTTCTTCAAAATTTATTATCTCAGGTTTTAT
>JBDRZD010000040.1:0-17693 GCA_039803745.1 Caldifarciminota bacterium | reverse complement strand
CTCCTTTAAATAAATTTTTTAAAATTTCAAAAGTTTTTAAAGCATCTTCTTTTTCAACAAAAATCATAATATCTGTATGAACTGTTAAAATTTCCCATATATTTATTCCTTCTTTTGCAATTGGTGTTACAATTTTTTTAATAATACCAGGTTCATTTATAAATCTTAAACTTCTTATAACAATCTTTCTTATTCCCTTTTTCAAATTTAATATTTTTAAATTTTCTATTTCTTTTAAAAGGGAATATAACATCTTATATCCCTTTTCTGCTTCATCCTCTTTTAAGTATATTGACAAGATATCATCAGAAACTGTTACTGAATAAATTGATATATTATTTTCAAATAAAATTTTTGAAATTTTAAATAAAATCCCCGGGGTTTGGGGAAGTTTCTCACCTACAAATGTTAAAACAGATAAAGTATTTTCTTCTAAATATAATTTTATATCTTCTTCAAACTTTACACTTGTTCCTTTTTTTGAATCAATTGAAGTAACCTTTATTTTTTTAATATTTTTTACATATTTGAGTGCAATAGGATTTAATACCCTTGCTCCTGAGGATGCTAAAAGGGCAAGTTTTGATGCCTCCAAGTATCTTATTCTTTTAACTTTTTTGAAAATTTTTGGATCAGCACTCATTATTCCACCTGCATCTTTAAAAAATATCACTTCTTTTATACCAAGAAGTTCTGCAACTAATATAGCAGATATATCACTTCCCCCTCTACCAAGTGTTAATATTCTTCCTTTTCCATCCTTTGCAATGAATCCTGGTACCACTATAACTTTATATTTTTTTAAAATTGGCAATATGTATTTTTTAACTTTATTTTTACTCTTTTCAAGAATTTTAAAATCTCTTTTTTCATTTACTCCTTTTTCTGAAAAAATTTTTTTAAAAACAGGTTTTATATATATAAACCATTCTTTATTCCAAGGCAAAATAGATTTTGCAGGAATTTTTAAATATCTAAAAATTGATTCAAATAAAATAGAGGATTCAATTTCTCCAAGAGGGATGAATTTTTCAAATTCCCAGAAATCTGGCTTTGGCACAGTTTTTTTGAATAAATCAATAAGAGTATCAGTTTTCCCTTTCATTGCAGAGGTTATTATAAAAATATTAAATTTTTTATAATTTTCAATAATACCTCTTGCTATTTTTAAAAAATCATCGGGTTTTTCAAGCATTGAACCACCTACTTTGAAAATTTTAATATTTCTCATCCTCTATAAGCCTTTCAAATTTCTGTTTTTTCCTTATAATTTTTAAATTTTTATCAAACAAATATTCAGGTGCAAAAGGTCTTCCATTATAATTTGAAGCCATTGTTCTTGTATAAGCACCACAATTATAAATTATAAGTAAATCACCTATTTTTAATCTTGGCAAATCATAAATTCCAAATTCATCGGAATTCTCACATAAGGGACCTGCAACACGAGATCTAATTATTTCTCCTTTCTTTTTATACAATGGCTTAATATGATGATAAGCATTATATAAAGCAGGTCTTGGGTTTTCTGTAAGACCTGCATCAATTATATATAAAGGCATATTATCCCTCTCTTTTATTGAAATTACTCTTGTTAAAATATAACCAGCGTTTCCCACTATAAATCTGCCAGGTTCAAGAAATATTTTTAAATTGTATCTTTTATATAAATTTTCATATGCCTTTTTGATAGGATCAAAATCAAGATTTTTATCATTAGGTAAATAGGGTATTCCAAACCCTCCTCCTAAATTCAGATATTCTATTTCAAATTTTTTTTCTTTTAAAAAATTAAAAACTTCCTCAACTTTCTTTGCGTTTTTAACAAAAGGCTCTGGTTCTAATATTTGTGAGCCTATATGAGAATGTATTCCTACAATTTTTGCAAATTTCAATTTTTTTAATTTTTTTAAGTTATTTTTTAATTCTTCAAAAGTAATTCCGAATTTGCTATTTTTAGAGCCAGTTGAAAGATGAGGATGAGAAGGCGGGAATATACCTGGATTTATTCTGATAAAAGTTTTAATTTTCTTATTTAATTTTCTTGCACATTTCTCAAGTAAAATTGCCTGGTCAATTGACTCAAAATTGAAAAATATTACTCCTTTTTTTATTGCATATAAAATTTCTTCTTCCTTTCTTGCTATATTATTATATAAAATTTTTTCAGGCTTAAATCCGGCTTTTAATGAAACAAATATTTCGCCAGGGGAGGTTACCTCTGCTCCTACTCCTTCCTCTTTTATTATTTTCAAAAGTGAAATTGAGGTATTTGCTTTTACAGCAAAGAAAATTTCAGCATTGCAGGAGGAAAAAACTTCTTTAAGAAAAGAAAGATTTTTAATTATAAGATTTTTATCATATATATAAGATGGTGTAAATAGACTTTTTTCTCTTTTTTTGACCATTTTAAGCATTTCTTATTTTCTTCCACTTTCATAATTTTGAGTTTAAATATAAAGAATTTATAAAAGGAATGTCAATTAAAATTTGATTTTTTAAAATTGAAAATTTTATAATTATTTTCTTAATGGAAATTTCAAGGGAAATTTTCTGGAATATTCCCAGAATATTAAAAATTTTATTTTATTTATTCTCACTTTTGAGTGTTTCCATTTTCTTTTATGGTATATACCTTCACTATAATTTCTGGAGGAAAGGAAGGGGTGATTTTAAAATAAATTTTAAAAAAGGATTTAAAAATTTTATCAAATACTCTTTTTTTCAGATAAAAGTATTATATGAAAAATTTAGTGGTATAATGCATCTTTTAATATTTTTAAGTTTTTTTATTTTATTTCTTGGAACATTTACTTTAACAATTGAGGAAAGAATAACAATCCCCCTTTTTAATAAAAAATTTTTAAAAAATATATATTTTTTAATATTTGAATCCACTCTTGATTTTTTCTCTTTATTACTTATTTTTGGTATTATAATTGCAATTATAAGAAGGTATATTTTAAAGCCAAAAAGACTTACTTATGATATTGATTTTCAAATAATTTTATGGCTTTTATTCTTTATAGGAATTACAGGAATTTTTACTGAAAGTTTTAGAATTTTAGGAGCAGAAACTCCTTTTTCTCATTTTTCTTTTATGGGCTATTTATTCTCCTTACCATTTAAAAATTTGGATTTATTTTTAATTAAAAAATTGCATCTTATATTATGGATAATTCATGCTTTTTTAGCCCTTTCTTTAATTTCCTATATCCCCTTTTCTTCTTTTTCTCATATAATTTTTGCGCCTTTAAATCATTTTATTCAGGAAGAAAAAAGTTATATAGAAAAAATTGATTTAGAAAAGGAAGAATTTTTTGGTGTTAATAAATTAGAGGATTTAAAAAAGAAAGAAATAATCGGTATTGATGCCTGTATAAAATGCGGAAGGTGTGAAGAAGTTTGTCCTGCATATAATTCAGGAACAGAACTTTCTCCTAAAAGAATTATTTTAAATTTGAAAAATCTTTATTATAAAAAAGAGATTGATATTATTGATAATTTAATAAACTCTCAGGAAATTATACCATGCACAACCTGTTTTCATTGTGTAAAAAGGTGTCCTGTTCTTGTTCCAATACTTGATATAATAATAAATTTAAGAAGATATTTATCCCTTTCTCTTGGGGTATTACCAAAAAGTATATCTAATTTATTCAGGAATATAGAAAGGTATGGAAATCCCTATGGTGTTACTGAGGAAAGATTTTCAAAATTTAAGGATATAATTAAATTTGCTGAAAAAGATAAAGAATATGATTTTATTTTATGGGTTGGATGTCTTGGTGCTTTTGAGGAAATAAATCAGAGGGTTATTAGAAGTTTATTAGACTTATTCAATAAATTGAATTTAAATTATGGAGTGATAAGGGAAGAAAAATGCACAGGTGATAGTGTAAGAAGGTTTGGAAATGAATACCTTTTTCAAATTCTTGCAGAAGAGAATATAAGCAATTTAAAAAAATATAATTTTAAAAAATTAATTACAATTTGTCCTCATTGTTACCAGGTTTTTAAGAAAGAATATAAGGAATTTGGATTTGATAAAGAGATTTTGCATCATACAGAGTTTTTATATGAACTTATTATGCAAGGTAAAATTAAATTAAGAAAAGAAAGTATAGATTTTGTTTATCATGATCCATGCTATCTTGGAAGATATAACAATATTTTTGAAATTCCAAGGAAAATAATAAAACTTATTGGAAATTTAAAAGAACCAAAAAGAAAAAGAGAAAATTCTTTTTGTTGTGGTGGTGGGGGAGGGGGTTTTTGGATTGAGGTTCCTTCAAAAAGGAAAATAAATGAAATAAGGTTTGAAGAAATTTTAAAACTTTCAAAAAATATTGTGACAGCATGTCCATATTGCCTCTGTATGTTTGACCTTGTTAAAAAGTTAAAGGGAGATGAAAAAATAAATTTAAAAGATATATCTGAATATATAAATGAATTTTCTGTTTGATTTTAATCTTGCCTTTTGTATATATTTTTAAATATTAAAATGCAAAGAATAACCTTTTCTGAAATAGAAACTCTTCAAAAAATAGCAAAGGAAATCAGAAAAGATATAATAAAGATGACAGGAAATGCTGGTTCTGGTCATCCTGGAGGAAGTCTTTCCTGTGTTGAAATTCTTGTTTCTCTTTTTTTTAAAGTGATGAGGCATGACCCAAAAAATCCTACTTGGAGTGAAAGGGATAGATTTATTTTAAGTAAAGGGCATGGTGCTCCTGCTCTCTATGCAACACTTGCCCAATGTGGGTATATTGAAAGAGAAGAACTTTTAACTTTAAGGAAAATTGGTTCAAGGTTGCAAGGTCATCCTGATAAAAGATTTTTACCCTTATTAGAAGTATCAACAGGCTCACTTGGGCAGGGACTTTCTGTTGGTGTTGGTGTTGCTCTTGCAGGTAAGATTGATAAAAAGGATTATAGGGTTTATGTTCTTATAGGTGATGGTGAGTCTCAGGAAGGACAGGTATGGGAGGCAGCAATGTTTTCCTCCTTTCATAAGCTTGATAATTTATGTGCAATAATGGATTACAATAAATTTCAACTTGATGGGAGAATAAGTGAGATTTTAGATATAGAACCTGTTATAAAAAAATGGCAAAGTTTTGGATGGGAAGTTTTTGAAGTAAAGGATGGACACAATTTTGAAGAGATTTTATGGGCTTTTGAGGAAGCAAAAAAGATTAAGCATAAGCCACAAATTATAATTGCACACACAATTAAAGGTAAAGGTGTTTCTTTTATGGAAGGGAACAATCATTTTCATGGGAGGGCACCAAATAAAGAAGAAGAAATAAGAGCTTTAAAGGAAATAAGTGAAGATTTATGAGGGAATGGAAACTTGGAAAACCAACAAGGGAGGCATATGGTGAAACTCTCTTAGAAATTGGAGAAGAGTATAAAGAAATAGTTGTTCTTGATGCTGATCTTTCAAAATCAACATACACATTTTTATTTGGCAAAAAATTTCCTGATAGATTCTTTAATTTCGGGATAGCAGAAGCAAACATGGTTTCAGCAGCAGCAGGACTTGCGACAAGCGGTAAAATTCCTTTCTGTTCTTCTTTTGCTTGCTTTATGATAAATAAGGCTTACGAACAGATAAAAATAGGTGTTGCTGGAAGCAAGTTAAATGTAAAGTTTGTTGCATCCCATGCAGGTATTTCTGTTGGAGAGGATGGATTTACGCAGCAATCAGTTGAGGATATTGCACTTATGGCAACATTTCCTGGTTTTGTAATTGTTGCTCCTGCTGATGAGTTTGCAACAAGATGGGCAGTAAAGGAATGTGTTAAGCATAAAGGGCCTGTTTATATAAGAACAGGAAGACCGAAGTCGCCTATAATTTATAATGAGAATACAGAGTTTGAATGGAAGAAAACAAAGGTTCTTGAAGAAGGTGATGATGTTACGATAATTTCTTATGGATTTACTCTTCATATTGCTCTTGATGCTCGTGATGAACTTTTAAAAAAGGGGATAAAGGCAAGAGTAATTGATTTTTACACAATAAAGCCCCTTGACGAAGAAACCCTTTTAAAAGCAGCAAAGGAGACAAAGGGAATTGTTGTTATTGAAGAACATCTTTTAAATGGTGGACTTGGTTCAATGATTGCAAGGTTTTTGTCTGATAAAAATCCTTGCAGAATAAAGGTTATAGGACTTGATGATACATACGGTGAAAGTGGGACCCCTTATGAACTTTTTAAAAAATTTGGTTTAACAGTAGAGAATGTTATAAAAAAAGTTGAAGAAATAATTTCAAATGGTTGAGGAATTTTTAAAAAAACAGGGAATAAAAGAGCCATTAGAAGTTCTTTTAAATCCTTTATCCTTGCTTTCTTCTCCTTTTGATTATAAAAATTTTAAAGAAGCAATAGATTTTCTGAGGGAAAAAAGAAATTATGGTGAAAAAGGGTTTATTATTGCTCATGATGATATGGATGGAATTGCATCCTGTATGATAATTACATCACTCTTTAAAATTTTGGATCTGCCTTATGAAATTTTTATACCTTCAAAAGAAGAAGATCCCCATGGTATTTCCCATAAAATTATAGAAATGGCAATTAAAAGTGGGGCGAGTTTCATATTTGCCCTTGATTGCGGAGTTTCTGATATAAAAGAAATTAAATATGCTCAGGAAAAAGGACTCGATGTAATTGTTCTTGATCATCATAAATATACTCATTCTTATGACAGATTTCTTTTGCTTCACCCTCAGAATGGGAGAGGTTTTCCTTGTCTTTCTGCATCCAGTTTTTCTCTTTTATTTTTTTATGCTTATATGCTTTTAGAAGGAAGGGATTTTGAATATTTATATAAAAATTACCCTGACGAGATAATACTTTCATCCTGCGGTATTATCGCCGATAGGGTTCCTCTTCTTGGAGATAATTTATTTATTTTAAATAAAGCAAGAGAAATAATAAAAGAAAAAAGAGGGCTCCTTTTTAAAATTTATTATGAAACTCTTGGAAAAGAACCTGATATATACGCTTTTGTGAGCATTTTTTCTTCTTTATCTTCAAAAGAAGGAAAATCTTTACTCTTTTATCTTTTTGAAGAAGAGGATTTTTCTTTAAAAAGGGAATATTTTTTAAGAATTTTAAAGGAAGAAAAATTATCAGCAAAATTCTCAAAAGAAAGTTTAAACTTTGCAAAAGAATTTATTGATTTAAGAGATGATTTTGTTCTCGTGATTGATAAAAATATAAGACTCAAAAGTCTTGGATGGATTGCAAATGTTTTAAAGAGAAAATACTGGCTTCCTGCTGTTGTAATAGGGTATAGGACAAACGGGGTGTGGGTAGGTGAAGGTAGAAGTTTTCCTCCAATTTCAATTTATGATTTACTAAATAAAGTTAAAGATATTTTTATAGATTTTGGAGGACATAGTTATGCTGCTGGTTTTTCAATCTCTCAGGAAAACTTAAAATATTTTGATAAAAAATTTGAAGAGGCTATAAGAACTGAAAAGGAGAGGGATATTAAAGAGAGAGTAGATATTGTGATAAAAGGAGATGTTTTTAAAGAAATTGAAAAGATTTTAAAACTTGGCAAACATAATTTCTATTTATCTTCTTATATTGAAAAGGTAAATGTTTATGAAATTAAAAAGAGGTTTGGAAGGGAAATTTTTGAACTGCCTGAAGAGGGCACTTACGACCTTGTTTTAAGTGTGGATGAAAATGGAGGGAAAGTTTTCTGGAAAAGAAGGCATATTGAATGAGATGCAACTGCCATCTTTTTACCTATAATTCCAATTCCTTCAAATGTTTTTGCCTTTACAGATATTTTCTCTTCTTTAATATTTAATATTCTTGCAATATTTTTTCTTATTCTTTCTTTATATTTTCCGAGTTTTGGTTCTTCAAGAAATATTATAGAGTCTATATTTCCTATTATTATATTTTTTCTTTCAAGCATCTCTTTACATTTCTTTAAAAAAATTTCGCTTCTTACATTTTTCCATCTTGGATCAGTATCTGGAAAATGTTTTCCAATATCTCCTTCACCAATTGCACCAAGGATTGCATCAACAATTGAATGTATTAAAGAGTCCCCGTCAGAATGCCCTAATGCTCCTTTTTTATAAGGAATATAAATTCCCCCTAAATAAAGTTTTCTTCCCTCTACTAGCTTATGAATATCATAACCTGAACCTATAAGGGGCTTATAAAGCCCTTTCCATACAAGTTTTAGAAAATTAATATCTTCAGGATAAGTGATTTTAAAATCTATCATTGAACCCTTTATATATTTCGGTTTTATATTTAAAACTTCTTTTATCATTGTTGATTCATCAGTATAAACTTTGCCTTTTGATCTTTTTATTGCTTTCAATAGAATTTTTTTATTTATTTTTTGTGGTGTTTGGATTAATCTTATTTTTTCTCTTTTTAAAATTTCAAAATCATAAACTGCTGTATCATAAACTCTTAAAAAAGGAACAACAACATCTCCTTTTGCTTTTAAAACTCTTTTTATTAAATCTTCCGGAACAAAAGGTCTTGATACATCATGAATTAAGACGGTGTCCCCCTTTGCTTTTGAGAGCCCATTTTTTAAAGAATCTATTCTTTCTTTTCCCCCTTCTATTACCTTAATTTTTTTATCTATTTTAAATTCTTTGATTTCTTTTAAAACATTTTTCTTTTCTCTTTCTGGAATGACTAATATTATTTCTTCGATTTCTTTAAAATTTGAGAAGGTTTTTAATGGGAAAAAATAAAGTGGATAATTTTCTATCTTTAAAAAAGATTTAGGGAATTTAAATCTTTTTCCTTTACCTGCTCCTAAAAGTATCAATGAAATCATCAAATTTTTTGAAGGATATAAACCATCAAGAATATTAAAAGAAAAGAAAGAAGATTTATTTGAAATTTTAACCCGAAGGAAAAATCAATTATTATTAAATCAAGTCTTATATCAGATAGTCCAAATTTTACAGGAAAAAGAAGGGCGTCTCTTGCAGGACTTTTTGGAAGAAATGTGATAAGTATTTTACCCAGTATGTCTCCGAGAGCACCTGCTAAAATTACTGCCACAATATTCCTTATTGTTAAAATTCTTTTTGCCATTTTAATATTATAAATTATTTATAAGATAGAATTCAAAAAGTATTTTACTTTAAAATATAACTATGGAAGAAATTGAAAAAGAAGTTGGATTTTTAAAGGAAAGAAGAAATAATCTTGAAAAAAGAATTAAAATGATAGAAAGAGAACTTGGCAAGGATTTTGATCTTCTGACGCTTGTTGTTAATTTCAGGGAGATAATTGAAAGGGATTGGCAAATTGGAAATTTTGAGGGTTATCCCTATTATACTTTATGGTTTAACAGTTTAATAAAACTTGCAAATATTTTATCAAAAATTGATGCAAAAGATCTTGAAATAGAAACACCTGATGAAGAAACTTTGAGAAGAGTTATACAGGATGAAGTAAGAGGGGGTTATGGGTTCAGATATTTTAAGATGTATTTCCCCCAACTTATATGGCATTCGCGATTACTTCAAATCGCCCTTGAAAAAAATATAAGGAAAAAGGGAGGAAAAATCATAGAAGAAGGTAAGGAAGGCTGAGAAATATAAAAAAGGAGCAAAGGGCAGATATTTTGTTTTACTTTTTATTTTTAAAATTATTCCAATTATACTTCCTAAAAAAGAGGCAATAAGTAAAGTAATTATTACATTTTTCCATCCAGTATAAATTCCAACCATTGAAAGAACCATTATATCTCCTTCTCCCATTAATTCTTTTTTAATTAATTTGCCTATTATATAAAAAATAAAAGGTATAAATGCGCCCAGTAATCCTCCAAATAGGAAATTAAAAAAATTTCTGGAAAATAAAGAAAATAAAAATCCAGAAATTATTCCAGGGATTGATAAAATGTCTGGAATTATCATATTTTCAATGTCTATGAATGATATTGTTATTGAAATGAAAATAAATATTAAAATTTTTAAAAGATTAAGAGAAATGTTAAATTTTAAATAAGAAAATAAAAATAAAAAAGCCATTAAAACTTCAACAATAAAATATCTCAATGGAATTCGAGCTTTACAACTTCTACATTTACCTCTTAATATGATATAACTTATTATTGGAATGTTATCATAGAATTTAATTTTTGATTTACAACTTGGGCAAAAGGAAGAAGGGAAAATTATTGAAATTCCTCTTGGAATTCTGTATATAAGCATATTTGAAAAACTTCCAAATACACTTCCTATGACAAAAAAGAAAATAGAAAAAAATATTTTCACCCTCTGTAGGCGAAGACCTTATTCTTTCCCTTTGACTTTGCATAATAAAGTGCTTCGTCTGCCTTTTTTATAAGTTCAAGCGGTTCTTTTGCATCATCAGGATATGTTGCAATGCCTCCGCTTATCGTTAATTTTCCTCCAGGCTGTGTATGTTCATTCGGGAATTTTGTTTTTTCAACAACATCTCTCACCATTTCACCAAATCTAAGTGTTTGCACTTTATTTTTCCCATAAAGAATTACTACAAATTCTTCACCACCATATCTTGCAGGAACTCCTATATTTCCACATATTCTCTTTAATATTTTGGCAAGTTCTCTTAAAAGATCATCCCCTGCAGGATGTCCATATGTATCATTATATTTTTTAAAATTATCTATATCCATGATAAAAAGGCCAATATTTTCTTTTTCCGCCTCTGCTTTTTTGAAATATTTTTCAAGAAGTTCCATAAAGAATCTTTTATTATAAAGACCTGTGAGACCATCAGTATCAGCAAGTTTTTGTATTTCTTCTCTTAATGTTGCTCCATAAATTGCAAAAGAGCCTAAATCTGCAATCATTTGAAGTGCCTCCTGTGCATATCTTAATGCAGTTTTTCTATCTCCTATTTGATGCTCTTTTTCGTCCCCTTCTGGTGTGATTATTTTTTGAATTAATGGTTTTACTTTTCTTACTGCTATAACTCCAAATATTTGCTCTGCATAAGAGAGTCTTGCACATATATCATAATCTATTCTATATGGATCCTTTGACTTGAAGTCTATTCCCTCTAAAAGAGCCTCTCGTTCCATATCATCCAGTATAAGTGCTTTTGGTGATTTTGCTATGTATCCAATAGGACCTATTCCAATAGGATAAACAATCTTCATTTTTTCATATTTCTCTTTTTCCTTTGATATTATTTCTTTTAATACAAGTAACTTACCGCCTTCCTCTGCCTCAAAAAAGAATATCTCTTCAGCATTTATTATATTTCTTATACCTTCTAATAATTTCTTGGGCATTTCTTTTCTTTCAAGTTCTTTATTATTTAAAACTCCTGCAATATGAAGAACTTGTGCTATAATTCGGCTCCTTGCCATCATCTCGGCTCCAAGTTCATCTATCCTCATTGACTGTTCCCTTGCCATTGTTTCATAAGTAACTCTCTGTGTTCTTAACCTATTTTCTAAAACTTTTATTTCTTTTTCAAGTTTCCTTCTCTCAAGGTACTCTATTATAAAAAGAGAAATAAAAGCAATTAAAACTATTCCTATACCTATAATGATTATAAGAGACTCTTCTCCAAAAATTTTATTCATTGTTTAATTTTAAAATTCTTTCAAATATAAAATCAATTCTCTCTTTTAATTTTTTATTATAATCAAATATATCTTCAATTTCTTTTTTAGATAAAAATTTACCTATTTCATTATCAGAAAGCAAAGCATTTTTAAAATCTATTTTTTTATTCCTTGAAATTCTTGCAATTTCCATAATTTTTTCATAAGCCTTTTCTCTTGTTAAACCTTTTATTATAAGTTCATTCATAACACTTTGAGAAAATATAATTCCTTTTGTTAATTCCAAATTTTTGTTTATATTTTCAGGAAAAACCTCAAGATTCTCAATTATATAATTTATTTTATCATACATATAAGAAATCAAAATTATTGCATCAGGAAATATTATTCTTTCTGCACTTGAATGGGAAATATCTCTTTCATGCCATAAGGCTATATTTTCTAAAGAAGTTAAAAGATAACCTCTTATAACTCTTGAAAGTCCGCATATTCTTTCAGAGAATATTGGATTTCTTTTATGGGGCATACTTGAAGAGCCCTTCTGTCCTTCTGTAAATGGTTCTGCCACTTCAAATATTTCTTCCCTTTGCAAATTTCTTATTTCAAAGGCAAGCCTTTCTAAAGAAGATGCACATAATGCAATTGTTCCCATTAAGAATGCATATCTATCCCTTGGAACAATTTGAGTTGAAACAGGCTCTGGTAAAAGTCCAAGATTATTCAATATATATTCTTCAACAAAAGGGTCGGTATTTAAATAATTTCCAACAGAACCAGAAATTTTACCATAGGAAATTTCTTTTTTTGCAATTTCAAGTCTTTTTAAATTTCTCATCCCTTCTGAATAAAAACTTAAAAATTTTAATCCAAGTGTCGTTGGTTCTGCATGCATTCCATGGGTCCTACCAATTTGTGGTAAATATTTATATTTCTCTGAAATTTCCTTTAAATTTTTTAAATAATTTTTATGTCTTTCAATAACTTTTTCAATTCCTTCTTTAAGCATATATGAAAAGGCAGTATCAACAACATCAGAAGATGTTAAGCCAAAATGAAAAAATCTTTTTTCTTCATCATTTAAATTTTTCGTACAAGACTCGATAAAGGCAATTACATCATGTTTTAAAACTTCCTCTCTTTTTTTAATATCTTCCACATCTATTCTTACTTTATTTTTTATTCTTTCAACTATTTCTTTCTTTAAAATTCTCTTTTTTGAAAGTGCTTCAAGATTTAATATTTCTATTTTTAAATAAATTTTAAACCTTTCTTCATCTGAAAAAAAATTTTTAAAATCTTTGGGTGTATATCTTTCTATCATCTTTCCTCCTTTTCAATTATAAGCCTTTCTCTTTTAAGTTTTTCAGCCTCTATTATTGTCTTTATTTCATAAATCGCCCTTTCAATTTCATCATTTATAACTACATAATCATAGTCTATCCATAAATCAATTTCTCTTAATGCTTCTTTAAATCTTTTTAAAAAATTTTCCTTATCTTTTTCCCTTTTTTCTATTCTTTTTTTAAGTTCCTCAATGGATGGTGGCAATAAATATATTGAAACAATATCTTTCATTTTTTCTTGAATTTTTCTTTTTCCCTGAAAATCTATATCCATTATCACAATTTTCCCATTTTTTAAATTTTCAAATACTGGTTCCTTTGGTGTTCCATAGTATTCATTATATATTTTTGCATATTCAAGGAATTTATCTTCTTTAATCATTTTTTCAAATTCTTCTTTTGAAACAAAATAATAATCTTCTCCATTTATTTCGTTTTCCCTTTTTTTCCTTGTGGTGCATGAAATTGAATAAAAAAAATCGTTATTCCCTTCTAAAAGTTTTTTACAAATAGTTGTTTTACCACTTCCAGTTGGTCCTGAAATTATTACACAGAATCTTTTGAATTCCCTTTTAATCATTTAAAAATTATAAAGTAAATAATATTTGTAAGTAAAATATAAGTTAATTTATAATTTAATATCATGAAAGCAACAACAGTTATAGGAGTTTTAAAGGATGGGAAGGGATGTATAGGAGCAGATGGTCAGGTAACAATGGGTGAAACAATTGTTAAGCATAAGGCGCAAAAAATATTTAAACTTTATAAAGGTCAGGTTCTTGCAGGTTTTGCAGGTGCGGTTGCTGATGCTTTTGCTTTATTTGAGAATCTTGAAAGGAAAATTGAAGATGCAAAGGGAGATTTGGTTAAGGCATGTGTAAATTTTGCAAAGGAATGGAGAACTGATAAATTTTTAAGGAGGCTTGAAGCAATAATGGTTGTTTTAAATAAGGAAAAAATATTGATAGTTTCAGGAAACGGAGAAGTTTTAGAGCCAGAGGAAAATGTTGCTGCAATTGGTTCTGGTGGTCCATATGCATATGCTGCTGCTCTTGCTCTTTTAAAACATACAAATCTTTCTGCAAGAGAGATTGTTATTGAAAGTTTAAAAATAGCTGCAAGATTATGTGTTTATACAAATGAGGAAATTCAAATTCTTGAATTATGATTGAAAAACTTAGATTTGACAAATTCATAGATATACTGAAAAAGGGTAAAAAAGAAGAAAAGAAAAAAGAAGCAGAATTCAAAGAAGAAGAGATTAAGAAAGAAATTGAAGAATTTAAAGAAATTAAAACTACCCCAAAAAAAGAAGAGATAAAAGAAAAAGAATTTTTAATTTTTGAAATAGATAAAGAATTTTATGCTTTACCTTTAAAAAAAATAAAAGAAATTTATTCAAAGATAGAAATAATAACTTCTGAAGGTCTTCCTGATCATATTGTTGGATTTGCAAGATTTAAAAAGAATATAGTTCCCATTGTTGATATTTCAAAAATTCTTAATATAAAAACTCCTGAAATTAAAAATTATGTTCTTGTGGAAATTGAAAAAAAACCACTTTATCTATTAATAGGTGATATAAAAGGGATAGTCTCTGAAAAAGATGCGAATGTTTTTAATACTCCTTTTAATTTAGATAGTGAATTATTTGAAAAAATTATTTATCATGAAGAAAGATTAATTGGATGCCTGAGTTTGAGTTATTTTGCTAAGATTGAAATCAAATGATAAAAATCATAATCTTATCTTTAATCCAAGGATTAACGGAGTTTTTACCAGTTTCAAGTTCAGGTCATCTTGTTTTTTTTGAGAATATATTGAAATATAATCCTAAAGGAATAGGTTTGGAAGTCCTTCTTCATGTTTCAACATCTCTTGCAATAGTTTTTTATTTTTCAAAAAGAATTTTAAATTTTTATAAAAATTATTATAAAGAAGTGATAATAGGGATAATTCCAGCAGGTGTAGTAGGTTTTCTTTTTAAAAGATTTTTTGAAATATTTTTTGATTTTCCTTCCTATTTGTTTTTATTTTTTTTAATAAATTCAATAATCCTTTTTTTTGCAAGGGAAAGGGGGAATGAAAGAGTTGATATAAAAAAGGCACTCCTTATAGGTATTTTTCAAATACTTTCAATTTTTCCGGGAATTTCAAGGTCAGGAACAACAATATCAACTGGTTTAATTTTAAGATGCAATAGAAAAGAAGCCTTTGAGTTTTCCTTTCTAATGGGTCTTCCCCTTATCTTGGGAAGTGGACTTCTTGAATTTGAAAATATAAATTTAAATTTTGAAAATATTATTGGTTTTTTAATTACTTTTTTTGCTTCTCTTTTTTCCCTTTATATTCTTGATAAGATTTTAAAAATTAAAAAGTTCCATTATTTTTCTTTTTATACTTTATTTCTTTCAATAATTTCCTTTTTTATCCTATGAATCATAAAGAAGCAATTGATTATCTTTACTCTCTTGTGAATTATGAAAGGGAAATGCCAAAGGGTGAATATGATTTCAAAGGGTATATGGAATTTTTAAGTAAAATAAATAATCCCCAGTATGATTTAAATTTCCCCATATCTGTTGTTGGAACAAAAGGGAAAGGAACAACTGCTTTTTTATTAACTTCAATTTTTTTAAGTTTGAATAAAAGAGTTGGTCTTTATACATCGCCTCATATTCTTGATGTAAAGGAAAGAATAAGGATAGGGTTTGAAAAGATAAGGGAAGAGGAACTTGCAGAAGGTATTGAATTCATAAAATCAAAAGAAAATGTTAAAAGATTAACATTTTTTGAAGCCCTTACAACAATTGCCTTCAAATATTTTAAGGATAAAGATAATGAAATAAATATCTTTGAGGCAGGACTTGGGGGAAGGCTTGACTGCACAAATGCTCTGGATCAAAAGATAACACTTATTACAAAGATTGATTATGATCATGAAAAGACACTTGGGAATGATATTAAAAAAATTGCATGGGAAAAGGCAAGTATAATAAAAGAAAAAAATATTGTAATTTCCCTTCCACAGAGGAAAAAAGTTAAAAAAATTATTGAAGAGGAATGTATTAAAAAAAAGGCAGATTTATATTTCATTGGAAAGGATATTCCCTTTGAAATGGATGATAAGGAAATATTTTTAAAATTCAACTCAAAAAATTATAGAATAAAAAGGATTTTAAAAGGTGATTTTAATGTTTACAATATAATTCTTGCTTCATCCTGTGCAGTTTTAATGGGTTTTGAAAATTTTTATTTTAAAGATTTTAAAATTTCTGGAAGATTTGATATATTGAATGAAAATCCATTAATAATAACAGATTGTGCCCATAATTCACTTTCCCTTTACACTTTTTTAAATAATTTAAAAATTTATTATCCTGAAAAAAGATTTTTAATAATTTTTGGAACAAATAAGGATAAGAATTTAAAAAGAATTTTATGGGTTTTAAAAAGATTTGATTATGATTATGCAATAACAAAATCAAGAAATCCAAGAGCAATTCATCCAGAATTTTTAGAAAAGGAATTTAATAAATTTGGAATAAATGTTTATGATAAAAATGAGGAATCCTTTAAAATTTTTGAAAAATATTTTTTTAAAAAAGATGTTTGCGTTACAGGCTCCTTTTATTTAATTGAAGAAGTTTATAAATTTTTGAATAAAGAACCTTCATGAAATTAAAAATACTTCAAGTATCAGATGCCTATTATCCATTTCCAAGTGGTGTTGCAGAGCATATGCACCATTTAAGTCTTTCTTTGAGAAAAAGAGGACACAAAGTTTATATATTAACAGGAAGATATGGTGATGAAAAAGATGAAGAATATGTTAAAAGAGTTGGTAAAGTTTATAGATTCAAATCAAATCAAGCAGAAGTTACAGTGACATTTTCTTTAAGACTGCCTTTTGAAGTTAAAGAATTTATAAGAGAAAACAAATTTGATGTTATCCATACCCATGGTCCACTTGCAATAAATTTGCCTTTTTTAGCATTACATTTTTCAAAAAGTATAAATGTTGCAACCTTTCATACAGCCTTTTATGGGTATAATTTTTATAAATTTGCAAAGTATTTCTTTAAAAATCATTTTAAAAAACTTCATAAGGCAATATGTGTTTCAAAAAAGGCATTTGATGAACTTTATCCATATTTTCCCTATAAAGAGAAATATGAGATAATACCAAATGGAATAGATACAAAAAGGTTTTCACCAGAAGGAAAAAAAATTGATAAATTTTTAAAATATGAATTCAAAATTCTTTATGTTGGAAGGCTTGAACCAAGAAAGGGTTTTCCTGTCCTTTTGAAAGCCTTTGAATTGATTCATGAGAAAATTCCAGCAATTTTAATAGTTGTTGGAAAAGGAATAGAAGAAGAAAAATATAAGAGTATGGTTTCTGAGAAATTAAAAGAAAAAGTTTTTTTTGAAGGATTTGTAAAGCCCGATAAATTACCAGAATATTATAGAACATGCGATTTATATGTTGCACCGAGTTTAGGTGGAGAAACATTTGGAATAGTTCTTTTAGAAGGGATGGCGTCAGGTAAATGTGTTATTGCTTCAAATATTCCAGGATATAATGAGGTTATAAAAAATTTTGAAAATGGTATTCTTTTTGAAAAAGGCAATTACAAAGAACTTTCAGAAAAAATTTTAACTATTTACAAAGATGAAAAATTGAGAAAAGAGATTGCAGAAAGAGGATTAAAATTTTCAAAGAATTTTGATTGGGATAAAATAGCAGAAAAAGTTGAAAGGGTTTATTTTGAA
>JBDRZD010000039.1:0-17704 GCA_039803745.1 Caldifarciminota bacterium | reverse complement strand
CTGGAGCGGGATTTATGTTGAAAAACTTGATACAAAAGGATTTATTGTTAAATCAGGTGCAGGTGATCCAAATGCTAAATTTGATTGGATAATAGTTTCAAAGATTAAGAGCAAAAGAAGAATAGATTAATTCTTTTAATTCAAAAGCTTTAAAGAAAGGATCTTCTGCATTAAAAATATAGGAGATTGAGCATATACCATAAATTTTTATTTTAAAAACTTCTTTTATATTTTGATTATTTATTCCTCCTATTAAATAAACAGGGATTTTTAAAATTTTTACTGCTTCCTCTACTCTTTCCCAGTCTGTTAAAGGTTTTAAAGGTTTTGTTGGAGAAGGGAAAGGAGAGGAAAAAGAAACATAATCTGCACCTTTTCTTTCTGCCTCAATTGCCCTTTCAAGACTATCATAACAGGATATCCCTATTATTTTATTCTTACCAACAATTTCTCTTGCCTTTTCTATTTCAATATCATATTTACCAAGATGCACACCATCAGCGTCTACCTCTTTTGCAATATAAGGGTCATCATTTATTATAAAAACACAATTATAAGCATCACATATTTTTTTAACTTCTTTGGCAATAGAAATTATTTCTTTTTTATCCTTGCCTTTCTCCCTTAACTGAAATACATTTAGACCACCTAAAATTGCTCTTTCAATTTTATAAAAAAAATTATCTTTTATAATATCCGTTCCTGCTATTCCATATAAAGGACCTAATTTTTTCATTTAAAAAAACTCTTTTAAATGTTTTTCACATAGATTTTGCTTTAACTGTGCATTTAAAACTTCTCTCTGCCAATGAGAATTATAAATAGAACAATTTTCATCTTCACAAAATTTGAATTCCTTATTTTCATAAAGACATTTATAAAAGTAAATCGCCTGCAAAATATAACCTTTTAACACATCTGTCTTTCTTTCATCTTTTTCTTTTATATAATCGCAATTTAAATTAAAGCCCATTTCTCTTGCTAAATAATATTCTCTATCCCTTGCAGGACCATATACAATTCCAGGCACAGAAATAACTACTGGAATACCAAAAATTATAACCCTTATATGCCATCTATCCTCAAAAGTGCTTAAAAGTTGATCAGAAAAATAGATTACCCATTCTTTTTTTAAATCAAGTCTTTCTTTAAGTAATTCTTTAAGAATTTTAACAAAGTGATTGCCGCTGTATATAATTCCTCTTTTTCTATTTTTTCTTTTTAAGTTTGATCTTTCATACTCTATTTCTAATTCTAGAGGCTCTTCATTCAATTCCTTTTTATAAGGATCTAAAACTCTGATTTTTGCAAATTTTTCCGGTAAAAAATCATATTGAGAAAATTTTAAAAGAAAATCTTCTTCTTTTTGAGCATCAAAATTAAATTTTTTAACAAAATTTATAATTTCATTATAATTTATATCTTCAAAATCAGGTCCTGATATAATTAATTTCAATATTTAATTTTACTTAAAATGATTTCTGCTGCTCTTTTACCTGATAAAAGCATTGCCCCAAAAGTTGGTCCCATTCTTGGAAGTCCAAAAGTTTCTGAAACTGCCATTCCTGCAACGATGAGTCCAGGAAATACCTCTCCTGTATGTTCAACAACCGCATCCTCTGATGCCTCAACCCACATCGCTCCCATCCCTTTTGTTTTTATATATCCCCTTTTTTCAAGTGCTTTTATAACATGGGCTTCATGCCCTGACGCATCAACCACGAATTCTGATTCAAGACCGACTGGATCAACACAGGTAATCTGTCTTGGAAGTCCTTTCACTCCTGACCAGTTTACAACAACACCTGCAACTTTTGCTTTTCCATCCTTTTCTCTTATTATAACATCCTCAAAATCTGTAAGTTGTAAAAATTTTGCACCTGCGTCAGAGGCGGCTGCTATAAGTTTTGAACATGCCTGAGCACCATCAGAAACAAAAAGTCCCTCCTCTACCTTCTCATATTTTACACCTATTTCATCAAGATATTCATTTGAGGGTGCCCTGAATGTAACTTTATTCATAAAGTATCCACCAATCCAGAAACCTCCACCAAGATAATTATTCCTTTCAATTACAAGAACATTTATTTTATTTTTTGCAAGTTCCCTTGCACAGGTAAGCCCTGCTGGTCCTCCACCAATTATTATAACTTGAGACTTTATAGATTCTTTAAACATTGAGAGAAAACTTTCAACTATCGCCTTTGTAACTTCACTTTCTCCTTTTTTTGCAAATATCATTTTAACCTCCTTCCTTTATTTTCCAGAAATGATTGACAGGTCCTTTCCCCTTCCCTATTTGAAGGGAATTCTTTATTGCACCATATACAAATCTTTTTGCTTTTTTTACGGCACTTAATATATCAAAACCTTTTGCAATATATCCTGCAATTGCTGATGCATAAGTGCATCCCGAACCATGGGTATTATTCGTATTAATTCTTTTTGCCTTTATTTCATATATATTTTTTCCATTAGATAAATAATCAATAGCATATTTTCCTTCAAAATGTCCACCTTTTATTAAAACCCATTTTGCCCCTTTTTCTTTTATTTTTAAAATTGCCTCTTTAATATCTTTTTTATTTTCAATTTTTAAACCAGAAATTTCTTCTGCTTCAAATCTATTCGGAGTAACAATTAAAGAAAGGGGCAATAATTTCTCCATTAAAATTTTTTTTGCGTCCTCTTTTATTAAATCATAACCTGTCTGGGATTTCATTACAGGATCCAAAATGATATTTTCAATCCCGTATCTTTTTATCTCCTCAATTACTGCCTCTATTATATCTTTATTTGAGAGCATCCCTATTTTTATGGCATCAACACCTATATCCTCAATTACAACTTCAATCTGTTTTTTTATAAAAGAAGCAGGAAGATCAAAAATTTCAAAAACGCCTTTGGTATTCTGTGCTGTTAATGAAGTAATTGCTGTCATACCAAACACACCAATAGAATTAAGGGTTTTTATATCTGCCTGAATCCCTGCTCCTCCACCTGAATCGGACCCTGCTATCACAAGTACTCTTGGCACTTTCACTCTATTTCAATTCCCTCACTTTTTACAAGTTTGCCTTTATAAAGAAAATCAATCTGTCTTAATGTGAAATGATAATCAAATTCTGTTATAGCAGAAATTGCATCAACTGGAAGAATAACATCATATCCAAGTAAACAGGCTGTCCCTACGGTATGTAGGACGCATATGTTTGCCACTGTACCACAAACTATAAGAGTTTTTATATTAAAGGCTCTTAAATAAATATCCAAAGGTGTACCAAAAAATGCATCATATCTCAATTTTTTAATTAAAAATTCATCTTCTAAAGGTTTAAGTTCCTCAATTATTTCTGCTCCATAAGTTCCTGCAACTGCATGCTCTCCCCATATCTTAAATTCAGGGTCATATTTTGTATGCCAGTCCTGAGTAAAGAATATTTTTATTTTATTTTTTCTTGCTTTATCCAGAATTTTTTTAATAAAAGGGATTGTTTTTTGTGTATCAGGAACAAAAAGTTTACCTGAAGGTTTTGCAAAATCATTTTGCATATCAATAATTATAAGAGCGCTTTCTTCTTTTTTTACTTTTATTTTCTCTAAAATTTTATATTCAGGAACCTTTACTTCCATTTAATCCTCCTTAATTCAAATTCTTTCTTTTATATATTCTTCAAAAAGATTCATCGGACAAAAAGGGCCACACATTGAGCAAGCCTTTGTTTCTGATTTTCTTTCTTTAAATATCTTTTTTGCCTCTTCCGGAAAAAGCATATATTTAAATTCCTCTTCCCATTTAAGTTTATATCTTGCTTCTGAAAGTTTTTTATTCATTTCCCAGGCAGATTTTATACCCTTTGCAAGGTCACCTATATGAGCAGCAATCTTTGATGCAATAACACCATATTTAACATCTTCTACCTTTGGTAATCCTAAATGTTCTGAAGGAGTTACATAACATAAAAAATCAACTCCATAACTTGCAGCAAGTGCACCACCTATTGCACCAACAATATGGTCAAAACCGGCACCTGTATCACAGGGAAGCGGACCAAGGACATAAAATGGCGCATTTTTACAGAATTTTTTCTCCATCTCAACATTCATTTTAATTTCATTTATCGGAATATGTCCCGGTCCTTCAACCATTACCTGAACCCCTTTGTTTCTTGCTTTTTCAACAAGTTCACCAAGCAAAATTAATTCCTCTATCTGGGCTCTATCAGTTGCATCAATAATACTACCTGGTCTTAACCCATCACCAAGACTTAAAGTCATATCATATTCTCTTGCTATATCAAGAAGTTCGTCAAATTTTTCATATAAGGGATTTTCTTTTTTACTATGCATCATCCAGACTGCCAAAAGCCCACCTCCCCTTGAAACAATTCCTGTTATCCTTTTTTGATTCTTCAATCTTTTCAAACTTTCAAGAGTAATCCCGACATGAACAGTAATAAAATCCACACCCGATTTACCATGCTCCTTTATCACTTCAAAAAGTAAAGAGGGTGTCATCTCAAAAATGCTTCCTTTTTCTTGTGCTGCTCTTATCTCTGCTTCGTAAATTGGGACTGTTCCAACAGGAACTATCGAATTTTCAATTATTTTTTCCCTTATTTTTTTTAAGTCACCACCTGTTGACAAATCCATAACTGTATCAGCACCATACTCTATTGCAACTTTTAGTTTTTCAATTTCTTCATCAATATTAACATAATCAAAGGAAGTTCCTATATTTGCATTTATCTTTGTTCTCAAACCACTCCCTATACCACATGGTTTTTTAAGGGATTTATGATTTGGATTAAAGGGAATAACTATCTCACCCTCAGAAACTTTTTCTTTTATAAATTCTGGACTGACATTTTCATCTTTTGCTATTTTTTCCATTACCTCTGTAATAATACCTTTTCTTGCAAATTCAATCTGTGTCATTATTTAGAATTAAATTATTTTTTTGAAGACTTTTCAGAGGTTATTTTTCTTTTTTTCTCATTTAAAATCGTCAAAACCCTTGCTATTTCCCTTTTTGTTTTTCTGATTTCCATTGGATTTGTGAGAGAACCAATAACTTTCTGCATTCTTAAATCAAAATATTTATCCTTAAGTTCCTTTAAATATCTTTCAATCTCTTCAATTGACATTTCCCTTATTTCATGAGGTTTCATACTCCACCATCTTCCCTTGATACAAATCTTGTTTTAATTGGCAACTTTAAAGAAGCGAGTCTTAAAATTTCTCTTGCTTCTTCTTCTTTCACACCTGCAATTTCAAATAAAATCCTGCCGGGCTTTACAACTGCAACCCAATGATCAACATTTCCCTTACCTTTTCCCATTCTTGTTTCAGCAGGTTTTTTTGTAACAGGTTTATCAGGGAAGATTCTTATCCATAGTCTCCCACCCTTTCTTAGTTGTCTTACCATTGTGACTCTTGCTGCTTCTATCTGGTTTGCTTTAATCCATGCAGGCTCTAAAGCCTTTAACCCATATTCACCAAAAGCAAGGTAATAACCTGCAGTTGCTTTACCTTTTCTTCTTCCTCTGTGTTGTTTTCTATATTTAAGTCTTTTAGGTTGTAACATTATTCTTCCTCTTTTTCTTTAATTAAAACATCACCTTTATATATCCAGACTTTTACTCCGACAGTTCCATATTTTGTAAAAGCAGTTGCTTCACCATAATCTATATCACTTCTTATCGTCTGAAGTGGAACCCTTCCAACAAGATACCATTCCTTTCTTGCCATCTCGGCACCGCCGAGTCTTCCTTTTGCTTGAATTTTAATTCCCCTAGCTCCCATTCTCATTGCAAGAGATACAGCCCTCTTCATTGCTCTTCTATGAGAAACTCTCTGCTCTATTTTCTGGGCTATACTCTCAGCAACTAAAGTTGCATCAAGTTCGGGTATCCTTATTTCATTCACCACTACCTGAATATTCTTACAGCCGGTTATTTTCTCCAGTTCCTTTCTAACCATTTCTATTTCCTGTCCCTTTCTTCCAATAATTACTCCAGGTCTTGCGGTCTTTATAGTCACAATAACTTTATCAGGAACCCTATCTATTATTATATCAGAAACTGCGGCATCTTTAAAGCGAGCTTTAAGATATTGCCTTATCTTCATATCCTGCTCAAGATATTCCACATATTTTTTCTTTTCTGCAAACCAGTGTGCTTTCCAGTCTTTTATTATACCGAGTCTAAAACCATATGGATGAACTTTTTGTCCCATTATTCTCTCTCCCCAATAATTATTGTAAAATGACTTGTTTTCCTTCTCGCAAGCGCAGGAACTCCTCTAAATCCGGGTCTTAAAAGCCACCACTCCGGACCTTTATCTGCCTTTGCAACTTTAACATAAAGTCTTTCCTTGGGCAATGCATTTTCTTTTGCTTTTTTTTCATATGAATCAAGTGCTGATTTAAGCGCCTTATATGCAAGTCTTGCCGCCTTTTTTGGTGTCAAAAGAAGAATTCTCTCTGCTTCTCTTAAATCTTTGCCCCTTATCAAATCCATTATTAATTTTGCCTTTTTGGCGGAAATCCTTAAATATTTTATCCTTGCAATTCCTTCCACCATTATCCTTCCAATTTTGTTTTTACCTGTTTTTTTACATCCTTATGTCCTCTGTATATTCTTGTAGGTGCAAATTCTCCTAACTTGTGCCCGACCATTGCCTCTGTTATATAAACAGGTATAAATTGCTTACCATTATGAACAGCAATTGTTAAACCAACCATCTCTGGTATTATCGTGCTCCTTCTTGAATAAGTCTTAATAACCCTCTTATCACCTTTTTCCTTTGCTTCTTTTATTTTCTCTAAAAGTTTTTCATCCACAAAAGGTCCTTTCTTAAGTGATCTTGGCATAATTTTACTCCAATTTTTAGTGTATAATTTTAATATAAAAATATGTAAAATTTCAAATTGTTTTACTTTTTAAAAATACAAACTTTATAATTAAATTCTAATGAAAAAGTACAGGTTTTCTGAAATTGAGCATACTGCTGATTTTGGAATAAGAGTATGGGCAGAAAATGAAAAAATTTTATTTGAAAAATGTGCTGAAATTTTTGAAAATTTACTTGTAGAAAAAAAGAATTTAAAGGCAAAGGAATTTAAAAGAGTGGAAATTGAAGGAGAAAATAAAGAAGAACTTCTTTTGAATCTTTTAAGAGAATTGCTTTTTATTTTTGAAACTGAAAAATTTGTATTTAAAAAGATTAAAATAGAATTTGAAAATGAAAATAAATTGATTTTAACAGGCAAAGGAGAAACTTTTGATCCTGAAAAGCATAAGAAGAAATTAAATATAAAGGCTATTACTTATCATAATTTTTACATAAAGAAAAAAGATAAAGGGTTTGAAACACAGATTATTTTTGATGTATGAAAATTAGAGAGGCAAAAAAATTGAAAGAAATTATTTTGAAAGAAATTCATAAGGTAATAGTAAATCAAGAAAAAGTTATTGAAGAACTTTTAATAGCCCTTTTTTCTAAAGGGCATGTTCTTGTGATCGGTGTTCCTGGACTTGCAAAAACTTTACTTATAAATACAATTGCAAAAACACTCGGACTCAAATTTTCAAGAATACAATTCACACCTGACCTTATGCCTTCTGATATTACAGGAACAGAAATTTTGCAAGAAGATCCCCTTACAAAAGAAAAAAAATTTAAATTTGTAAAAGGTCCAATCTTTGCAAACATACTACTTGCAGATGAAATAAACAGAACCCCTCCAAAAACGCAATCAGCGTTATTAGAAGCAATGCAGGAACTAAAAGTCACAGTGAATGGAATTGATTATTTTCTTGAAGAACCATTTTTTGTCTTTGCAACTCAAAATCCAATAGAACAGGAAGGAACATATCCATTACCCGAAGCACAACTTGATAGATTTATGCTTAACACCTATATATATTATCCCGACCATAATAATGAAATTGAAATTGTGAAAAGGACTACAGGATACGAATTCCCTCAACCCCAAAAGGTCCTTGAAAAAGAGGAAATAATTGAAATCCAGAAAGAGGTAAGGGAAATGCCTGTTCCTGAACATGTATTTGAATATGCAATTAAACTTGTAAGGAACACAAGACCTGAAAGTACAGAATTTGAAAAGGTTAAAAAATATGTAGATTATGGCGCATCTCCAAGGGCATCTCAGTTTTTAATTATAGGAGGAAAAGCAAAGGCATTTCTTGATGGAAAAGATTTTGTTGAAATAAAGGATGTTAAATATATAGCACCAAGTGTTTTGAGGCATAGAATAATATTCAATTTTGCAGCGGAGGCAGAGGAAATAAATAAAGAGGAATTTATAAAAGAAATAATTGAAAATACTGACTGGGAAAAGAAATGAAAGTTTTTATTTTATTTTTACTATCCAAGATAATATTATATGGAATATATGATGGAATAATTCATCCACCTGCTCAAGAGTATATTCTCTCTTTAATAAATGAGGCTGAAAAAAATAATGCAGAAATTGCAATATTAATGCTTGATACACCAGGTGGTCTTGATGCTTCAATGAGAGAGATAATAAAGAAAATTATGAATGCTGATGTCCCTGTATGTATTTTCGTGTATCCTCCTGGAGCAAGGGCTGCTTCAGCAGGCGCATTTATAACAATTGCTGCACATATTGCTGCAATGGCACCTGGAACAAATATTGGCGCTGCACACCCTGTTACAATAGGAGAAGCGCAAAAGGATACAGTGATGATGAAAAAGGTATTGAATGATGCAATTGCCTATATGGAATCAATTGCAAAAAAAAGGAATAGAAATGTTAAAATTGCAAAAGAGTTTGTGGAAAAAAGTATATCAATTTCAGCAGAAGATGCTTTTAATAAAAAAGTAATAGATGTAATTGCAAATGATATAAAGGATTTATTATCAAAAATAGATGGTAAAAAAGTTGAAATTTCAGGAGTTGAAAGAATTATTGAGACAAAGGATATAGAATTAAGGGAATATAAGATGGGATTAAGAACTAAAATACTATCGGTAATTTCAAATCCTACAATTGCTTATATTTTACTCATTTTGGGATTTTATGGGCTTTTCTTTGAAATAACACACCCTGGGGCAATATTCCCAGGAGTTGCAGGTGCAATATGTCTTATACTTGCTCTATATGCACTTCAAACGCTTCCTGTTAATTATGCAGGTGTTCTTTTAATACTTCTTTCAATGATCTTATTTTTACTTGAAGTAAAAGTGCAGTCTCATGGGGCACTTGGACTTGGTGGGGTTATTTCTCTTGTTCTTGGTTCTTTACTTTTATTTTCAAGGGATGTCCCCTATTTAAGAATATCTCTATGGGCAATTGCAGGTGTTACGCTTGTAACTGCTATTTTTTTCATAATAGTGATTACAAAAGTTATACAGGTTCATAAGAGGAAACCTGTTAGTGGAAAGGAAGGAATAATTGGAGAAACAGGAATAGCAAGAAGTGATATAGATAAAAAAGGAGGTACTGCATTCATTCATGGAGAAATATGGCAGGCAATGAGTGAAGAAAAGATAAAAAAAGGTGAGGAAATAGAGGTAATAGGAATTGAGGGACTAAAATTGAAAGTTAAAAAATTTAAAGGAGGTAAAAAATGATAACTTTTTGGGCAGTGATAATTGTGCTTGTTGTTCTTATACTCCTTTCGGCAATAAAAGTGCTTCCTGAATACGAAAGGGCAGTTGTATTCAGGCTTGGAAGGTTTCATGGAGTTAAAGGTCCAGGGCTTTTTTTAATAATTCCAATTGTTGATAGAATTGTAAGGGTTTCATTAAGAACAGTTGTAATGGATGTTCCCCCACAGGATGTTATAACAAGAGACAATGTTTCTGTAAAAGTGAATGCAGTGGTATATTTCAGGGTTGTTGATCCTCAGAAAGCGATAATAGAGGTAGAAGATTATCTTTATGCAACTTCACAAATTGCCCAAACAACATTAAGAAGTATACTTGGTGAGGCAGAACTTGACGAACTTTTGGCACAAAGAGAAAAGATAAATCAAAGATTACAGCAGATAATTGATGAACATACTGACCCATGGGGTGTAAAAGTTTCTGCAGTTGAAGTAAAACATGTAGATTTACCTGAGGAAATGAGAAGAGCAATGGCAAGACAGGCTGAAGCAGAGAGAGAAAGAAGAGCAAAGGTAATTTCTGCTGAAGGTGAATACCAAGCTGCTAAAAAACTTTTTGAGGCTGCAAAAATAATCTCTGAACAACCTGTTGCAGTTCAACTTAGATTTTTACAAACTCTTACAGAGGTAGCAGCTGAAAAAGCCACAACAACAATTTTACCGATACCAATAGATCTTTTAAGCCCCTTTATTAAGAAATAAAAGCATTTCACAAAAAGATAAAATTATCCTTAATTTCAATAGGAGTTGCTTTTTTTGTATTTTTTTTAAAACTTTTTTCCTATTTTATAACAAATTCAATTGCTTTACTCACGGATTCTGTTGAAACAATAAATAATATAATTGCATCAGGAATTCTCTTTTTCTCAATAAAAAAATCTTTAAAACCTCCTGATGAAGAACATCCATACGGGCATCAAAAAATGGAGTATATATCTTCTTTATTTGAAGGATTTCTTATCCTTTTAATGGGTTTTTCGCTTATTTATATTTCTTTTAAGAGATTTTTTATGCCTTTTGAACTTAAAAGATTAGATGCAGGAATAATGATTTCAGGGATTACAGGAATTATAAATTTTTTAACGAGTGTATATCTTTATAAAAAAGCAAAAGAAATTCATTCAATAGCAATAAAAACAGATGCAAAACATCTTTTCTCAGACAGTATAACTACATTTTGTGTTATACTTGGTCTTTTCATTGTTTTGATTACAAATAAAAAAATTATTGATCCTGCAATAGGTATAATATTTTCAGGATATATAATTTTTCTTGGAGCAAAATCAATAATAGAAACAGCAGATGAGATACTGGATAAAAGAATTGAGGAAGAAGATATCATTAAAATAAAAAAAGTGTTATTTACGTATTCCTCTGAGTTTATAGAGTTTCATGAACTCAGAACAAGAAAATCAGGGGATAAAAAATTTGTCGACCTCCACCTTGTTTTCCCACCAGAAAAAAATTTAAAAGATGTGCATGAAATATGTGATGAAATTGAAAAAAAACTAAAAGAAAAAATAAAAAATATTGATATAATAATCCATCCTGAACCTTACGAAAAATAAAAATTGATTGACAATTTTTTATTTTTAAAAATATAATTTAAAGTTTAAAAATGGAAAGAAAGGTGTTCTGGATAGAAGTTTTTCCATGGATAATAATATTTGGGATTAGCATATTGTTCTACAAAGTTTTAGAGTATATACACTTCAATTTCTTCGCTTTTATTATATTCACATTAATCTTCTTTTTTGCGAGACTCGTAAGAGTATCTTTAAAAAGATTCTCAGTCCTTACAATAACTCCAATTTTTGCATTTCTATTACCATTATACACAGGGGGATTTACAGCAGGAATTGCAAATCTTCTTGGGGTTTTCTTAGGTGAAAAAATATGGAGGAAGATAGGCACATTAGATGCGCTAAGGAATTCTTTTACTTATGCAAGTGCAATCCTTATTTTTAGTTTGCTTTTGCCACCAAAAGGGAATCCATCTTTCTATCGGGTTTTTATTTTTTATCTTTTATTTTGTTTTATATTTCCATACTTTTTCTATCTCCCAAAATTTTTTAAACTCAAATTAAAATTTAAAGATATTTATTATATGGCATTCTGGGAACATATTTTTGCGCTCACATTCAATGGATGGTCTTATGCATTTTATAGAATTTCCATATCAAAAATAAATATGGAAAATATCTTATTTCTTATCTTCATATTTTTATCAGGAATATTAATTTTTCATTTAATAAAAATGGCGATTCAACTTGATAGAGTGAATTTTGAAAGAAAAATTTTAAAGATATTAAGAGAAAAACTCTCTTTTGAAGATTCTATGAAGGAAATCGAAAAAATTTTAAAAGAAAACTTTGATATAAAAGGATTAAATATAGCACTCTATGAAAACAAGGACGAAGTTAAAATAATATATTCCACTTATCATCCCGGAGCTTTAAAAAATCCCATCCCTGTTAAAAGACCAAAAGGAATTGTATGGAAAGTCATTGATTCAAAAAGGCCTTTTTATGTGCCTTATGTTTCAAAAGAAAAAGATTATTTGCCTCTTTCACAAGAAACAAAAAGCGAACTCATGTTTCCCCTTATTTATAATGAAAGATTTCTTGGTGTTTTTGATATTGAAAGTGATAAATTTGATAATTTTTATGAAGACGATATCAAAAGACTCCAAGAAATTACAAGTTCTTTATCTTCCCAGGTTGAAATTCTACTAAACATAAGTGATTTAAAAGATATTTCCTATTCTCTTAATAAAGATTCGGAACATCTTGCTTCAATTACACAGGAATTCAGTGCAAGTATTACAGAAATCACTGAAAAGATAACAAAGGCAAATCAAAATCTTGAAAATGCAAAAAATCTTCTTCAGAAAAATTTTGAAATACTTGAAAATATAGGAAAAACAATGGAAAAGATGGGAGATGAATCAGAAAAACTCATATCGTCTTTTGAAGAATTGCAGAATAGGGCTTTAACTGTGCATAATTCTTATTTAACTTTAGAAAAATTAGAACAAAACTTTTCAAGAGAGTATAGCGAAATAAAAGAGGAATTTGAAAAATTTTTAGATTCTTATACCAAAATACAAGAATTTATTGAATTTATTGTTGACTACACAACAAAAACAAGATTACTTTCTTTAAATGCAGCAATTGAAGCAGCAAGATTTGAAGAAAAAGGAAGTGGATTTGGAATTATTGCAGAGGAAATTGGAAAACTTGCAGAAACAGGAGAAAATTTAACGAAAAAAATTCAAGAAGAATTTACAAAGGGTGAAGAAACAATTTTAAAAATTAGAAAGGGTTTTTTGGGATATGAGGAAATTGAAAGAGAAAGGAATAAGAGAATAGATGAAATAAACCTTTATATGGAAGAAATTCAAAAAAATATTAAGAGTTATTCAGAAAAGATTAAGGAATTTCCAAAACTAATGAAAAAAGATATTAATGAACTTCAGGACATAATAGTTAGGATGGGAGAAATTCTAACCCTTTACGATGAAAATTTCAAAAAATTTGAAGAAATAGGAGCCCTCGCAGAGGAGTTATCAGCAAATTCAGAAGAAATAGCTGCAAAGGCTCAAGAACTTAATTTAATTAGCACAAAACTTTCAGAGCTTGTAAAAATTTTTGAGTGATATGATTTATGTATTTATTTTATATTTAATTTTACTTTTTTTTCTGGGAATTATAACTTTAAGATTTACAAAAACTCTTGAGGATTTTGTTCTTGGTGGAAGAAAACTTGGCTCATGGATAATTGCTCTCTCCGAAAAGGCAACAGATTTCTCTGCGTGGCTGTTAATAGGTCTTCCAGGGCAGGCATTCAAAATGGGATTAGGAGCAATCTGGGCAGGAATAGGATGTTTTATTGGCTCGCTATTTAACTGGGTTATAATAGCAACTCCTTTAAGGAAACTTTCAGAAAAGTATAACGCTTTGACATTACCAGATTATTTTGAATCAAGATTTAATGATAAAACAAGAATTTTGAGAATTACTTCTTTTGTTCTTATAATTGTATTTTTCACATTTTATATATCAGCACAGATTTTAGGAAGTGGAAAAGTTATCGCTTCTGCATTTGGTGTCCCTCCTGTTTATGGTATGCTTGTTGGAATTGGAATGATTACATTTTATACAATGTTAGGAGGTTTTTTTGCAGTAGCAATTACTGACTTTATTCAAGCAATCCTTATGCTTTCTGCACTTTTAATCTTACCAATTATGGCAATATTAAATCTTGGTGGTCTTGAAAAATTTATTGAAAATTCAAAAAGTATAAAAGGATTTACCTTTTCCCTTTCAGGAGGTGAAGCAGGTATTGCAATGGTTCTTGGAGTGATAATAGGAGGTCTTGCAATTGGGCTTGGATATCCAGGTCAACCTCATATTCTTGCAAGATATATGGCGATAAAATCAGAAAAGGAAATTAAAAAGGCAGCAACTATTGCAATGACATGGACATTCTTTGCGTTAACCGGCGCAATACTTACTGGAATTGCTGGGATCCCAATTTTAACAGGGAAAATAGAAGATCCTGAACATATAACTTCAATGCTTGCAAAAATCCTTTTACATCCATATATAGCAGGAATTATTATTGCAGGTGCAATCTCTGCAATAATGTCTACTGCTGATTCCCAACTATTAGTTGTAACTTCTTCTTTTATTGAAGATATTTATAAAAAAATGATAAATCCGGAGGAAAGTCAAAAAAGACTTGTTTTATATTCAAGAATATTAACATTTGTTATAGGACTTATTGCTTTCCTTTTAGCATTAAAAGCACAAAATCTTGTTTACTGGCTTGTTCTTTATGCATGGGGAGGACTTGCAGCCTCCTTTGGACCTTCAATAATACTTTCAATATTATGGAAAAGAACAACAAAATGGGGAATATTTGCTGGAATGATAACAGGTGCTATTACTATAATTTTATGGTATAATATCCCTTTTTTAAAAAGTTTGATTTATGAACTTGTCCCAGGCTTTTTCTTTTCATTTTTTGCTATAATAATTGTTTCACTTTTAACAAAGGAGGAAAAAAATGGAATGTAAAAAGGAGAAAAATTTGAAAGAATGCACCTGCAGTTATGAACCCTGCTCCCGGAAGGGAATGTGTTGTGAATGTTTAAGATATCATTTATCACACGATGAACTTCCTGGTTGTGTATTCCCTCCTGAGATTGAAAAGACTTATGACAGGAGTATTAAAAATTTTGTAAAATATTATGCAAAGAAGTATAAAATATGAAGGAAAGAAGTTTACTTGTTATAAAGCCAGATGCTGTTAAAAAAAAGAAAATTGGGAAAATAATAGAAATTCTTGAAGAAAATGGGTTTGAAATAAAAGATATAAAAATGAAAAGATTGAAAAAAGAGGAGGCTGAAAAATTTTATATGCCCCATAAGGGAAAAGATTTTTTTAATAAACTTATAGATTTTATAACATCAGGAGAAGTTGTTGGAATACTTGTAGAAAAAGAAAATGCAATAGAAAAATTAAGGGAACTCGTGGGGGAAACAGACCCTAAAAAGGCAAGATGCGGAACAATAAGACACATGTTTGGTGAGAATATTACAGAAAATGCAGTTCATGCTGCTGACTCTTTAGAATCTTTTAAGCGTGAAGTATCCATCTTTTTCTGAACTCTATGCATTTTTAATTTTAAAAGATCTTAAAGAATTAGAAGGAGAAAAAATATTGAAAGTTTTAAAAGAAGGGGAAAATTTTTATTTAATTTTTAAAGAAAAAATTTTAAAGATAAATTTATCAAATAATTTTTATAGAATTTCGGTTTTACTATTTAAAGAAATAGGTGGCAAAAAAGCAGTTTTTTCGAATCTTTTAGAAAATTTTAAAATAGAAAAGGTAGAAAATAAAAAAGGAGAAAGAATTTTTATATTTAATCTTTCAGGTATTTCTCCTTTATATGAACCGATCAAAAGAAAATTTATAATTGAACTTTTAGGTAGATTCAAAAATTTGATAATAACCGATGAGAATTATAATGTTATTTATGATTTAAAAGATAAATGGAAGAATAAAAAATATTCATTTCCAAAAGAGAAAATGAACTTATTTGATATAGAAAATAGCGAATGGGAAGATTATGTGAAAAAATACTTTAATGAGTATTTTGAAATTTTTGGAGAAAAATTGAAGACTTTGTTAAAAGATCTAAATCCTCTAAATGTTAAAATATTTTATCTTTTATATAAAGAAGGAAAACCATTAATTTTGTCTCCCTGGGAAATAAAAGGAGAAACAGAAAATTTTGAAAATTTTTCAGAAGGTGTTGAAAAACTTTTTAATTTTTATAAAGAAGAAAAGGAAGAAGAAAAAAGGGAGATGGATAAGGGAATAATCAAAAAGATTGAATTTCTTGAAAAGAAAATTTTAAAAGAGGGGGATTATGAAAAATATAAAAAAATGGGTGAATTGTGTATTTTGTATAAGAGTGAACTTGAAAATAAAGAAGGGAAATTTAAATTAAAGGATCCCGAAAAAAATGAAGAATACGAAGTTGAAATTAAAAGAGATCCTTTAAAAGCAGCTCAAAGATATTTTGAGATTTATAAAAATAAGAAAGAAAAAATAGAAAAAATTTTAAAAAAGATTGAGGAATTAAAAAAAAGAAAAGAAAAAGGAGAAATAAAAAAAGAAAAGAACTTCAAGGAATTTATCTCACCATCAGGGTTTAAAATTTATGTTGCAAGAAATAAAGAAGAGGCGAATGAATTAACATTCCATTTTGCAAAACCATGGGATTATTTTCTTCATGTAAAAGATTATAGAGGGCCACATGTAATATTGAAGAGAAATAAAAACCAACTAGTTCCTGATAAAGATTTATTTTATGCTGCAAAGATTGCAGCAGAATTTTCAAAAAGGAAAGGTAAAATTGAAGTAATTTATACAAATAGAGAAAATGTGAAACCTTTAAAAGGTGAAAAAGGGAAGGTTAAAATTTTGTCTTATAAAAGTTTATGGATAAATATTTGATTATTCTATAACTTTAAAGACTTTATCATGAGGACGAACACGTTCCCTTACCTTTATTCCCACTTTATCACCTTTTTTGGCAACTTCAACAGGTTTATGCTCTATTTGCATTGATTCAATAGTCTGAGTAAAATCAGTTGTTGCTCCTTTAAAGTGTAATTTATCACCAATTTTTATTTCGCCTTCGGTAATTTCAATTGCTACAACCCCTATTTTTGCATAATAATCCAATACCTTTCCTACTTCTTTTTCTTCCATAAAACCTCCTTTTTATTTTATAATTATAAACTATATGATACCTAAAATTAAATTGTCCAACACAAAAGAAGAAATCCCGATTTTTTGTCTTGGAACATGGGATATAAGAAATAAAAATAATATGATTAAAACAATAAGATATGCGATAGAAATTGGACTCAATCACATAGATACTGCCGAAATGTATGGAATTGCTGAAGAAGTTATAGGAGAAGCAATAAGAGGAATTGATAGAAAAAGAATATTTATAACAAGCAAGGTTTTACCTCAAAATGCTTCATTTAATGGCACTATTTTAGCATGTGAAAGAAGTTTAAAAAAACTTAAAACAGATTATATTGATCTTTATTTGCTCCACTGGTATGAGCCATGGTTAAACCTTTCAGAAACCTTTTCTGCTTTTTCAAAACTTATAGAAATGGGGAAAATAAGATATGCAGGTGTTAGCAATTTTAAAATACCTGAACTTCAAGAAATGATCGAAATTTTTAAACCTTTGAAAATAGTTAATAATCAAGTTAAATATAACCTTGACAATTTTAGATATGTTGAAGAAGAATTACTTCCCTTCTGTGAAGAAAATTATATAACAATTTCAGGATACTCACCTTTATGGCAGGGAAGAGAGCCAAAAGGAACAGAGAAATGGAAAATTCTTGAAGAAATCGCTAAAAAATATAATGCAAAACCTTTTCAAATTGTCTTAAATTTTCTATTAAGAAAAGGTAAAATATTTTTAATATTTAAGACAGAAAATA
>JBDRZD010000038.1:0-17843 GCA_039803745.1 Caldifarciminota bacterium | reverse complement strand
GATAATTTATGGTGTAGAGGAGATAAAAAGTAGCAGCAGTTGGAACTATTTCTTGAAATCAAAAACTGAAAATTTAAAAAATTAATCAATATAAAAAATATAATTTGTCAATTAAATTTAAATTACATTATAATTTAAAGATGTTTTTCAAAAAAGAAAAAGAAGAAGTTAAAAATACCCTTGAGGTTTCTATAGTGGGGGGTGGATTTGAAAGATACATTTATGAAGGGGAAATAAGTTTAGAAAAAAACGAGTTTATTTTTATAAAAACAACAAAGGAGCCTGAAAAAGAGGTACTTGCAAAATTTCGCATAAAGTCAAATAAAAAAACAGAGCATAAAATTTTATCTTTGAGAATTGCAGAAGAAGATGAAGTTATAAGAATTATAAAAAATATGGTGAAAGGGTTTATATATGAAAAAGAGAGGGACGATGTAAAGATTGTAAAAGTATTCCCTGATTTGAAAAATGGGATATTTAAGTTCTATTTTACTGCTGAAAAGAGACACAATTTTCAAATATTTGCACCAAAACTTGCAAAAATATTACATGTCCATATAGAATTTGAGCAGATAGGTGCAAGGGATTATGCAAGAGAAATAGGGGGGATGGGAAAATGTGGAAGGGAGATATGCTGTAAAAAATTTTTAAAACAGATTCCATCCATAACTCTTGAAATGGCAAGAAACCAATATATCTTTGCTGTTCCTGAAAACATTACAGGAATATGTGGAAGACTTCTATGCTGTTTAAGATATGAATTCCCCTTTTATGAAGAAGCTTCAAAAGATTTTCCAAGGATCGGGGAGGAAATAAAAACTCCCAAGGGGATAGGAAAGGTAAAAGAAATAAATGTTATAAAAGGTTATTTTAAAGTGGAGTATGAGGATGGAAATGAGGAAATAGTGTATAAAGAAGAAAAATGGTAGAAGAGATTTTTGATAGATTAGTTCAAAAAATAGATTATATTGATAAAAATATTCCAAGTGGTGCAAAAACTTTTCTCCTTTTATCTTTTTTAAAAAAGTATAAAAAAATTTTATTTGTAGGAGAGGAAATAGAAAAGATTTATGAAGAGATTAAAAGTATTAATCCGGAAATAAAAATTTCAGTATATGAACAAAATACTATAAATTTAAAAAGCGAAATTATTCTTTTGAAAGATGAAGAATTTGTTGAAGAAATAAAAGAACTCAATTTTTTAAAAATTAAAAGGGGTGAAGAAATTGAAAGAGAAAAACTTCTGGAAATACTTGAAAAAGAGGGATTTGAAAGGGTTCTTTATGTTGAGGGGAAAAAAGAATATGCTGTAAGGGGAGGAATTGTTGATTTTTTCCCTGAATATGAAGACCTGCCAGTGAGGATTGAGTTTTCAGGAAACAAAATTTTTGAAATAAGGATTTTTGATCCATTAAATCAGAGAAGAGTTAAAAAGATAGAGGAATATTATCTTTCAACAAGAAATTTTTATGGTGAGAGAAATAAAATAGAAGATTTCAAAATAATTTATGAAAAAGAGGAAATATTTCCATTTAAAATAATACCAAATCCACCACTTTTATTTGAAGTATTCAAAATGGAATTAGAAAAACTAAATAAAAGGGGATTTAAAATATTTTATTTTGCTCCAAATACAATAAGATACAGTTATCTTAAGAATATTTTTCCATTTTTAGAATATAAAAAAGGTAATCTTTATCACGGATTTATTTTAGAAGATGAAAAAATAGGTGTTTTTGGAGAAGGAGAAATATATGGGTTTAAAGATGAAGAAGAATTTCCTTTATTTTCAGAAAGAATAGAGAATACAGCCCTTCTTGAATGCGGTGACCCTGTTATCCATGAAGATTACGGAATAGGTTATTTAAAAGAGGTAAAAATTTTTGAAATTGATAATAAAAAAATAGATACCTTTGTAATAATTTTTAATGAAAAACAAAAAATTTATGTTCCTTTTTATGAAATAGATAAACTTGAAAGATATTCAGGAGAAAAAATAAAAGAAACAAAAATTTCTTCAAGGGCATGGTTTACAAAAAAATTAAAAGCAAAAATATACGCGAATGAATTTGCGAGGAAATTACTTGAAATGATGGCTGAGAGAAAAGCAAAAATAAAAAATTTTGTTTATGAATATAAAAAGGAAATGGATGAAATAATATTATCATTCCCATATAAAGAAACCGAGGATCAGGAAAGAACATGGAAGGAAATAAAGAATGAAATATTGAGTGAAAAAATATGTGAAAGACTTGTATGTGGTGATGTAGGCTTTGGAAAAACAGAAATTGCTTTAAGAGCAAGTGCTCTTTTTGCATTGAATAAAAAACAAGTGGCAATTTTAGTTCCAACAACAATTTTAGCAATACAACATGAGATGAATTTTAAGGAAAGACTGAAAAATTTTAATATAAAGGTAGAGAGTCTTACAAGATTAAAGCCTGAAAAAACCCAGAAAGAGATAATTGAAAGAATTAGGGAAGGCGAAATTGATATAGTTATAGGAACACATAGAATTTTACAGGAAGATGTTAAATTTAAAGACCTTGGACTTTTAATAGTTGATGAAGAACACAGATTCGGGGTTGAACAAAAAGAAAAAATAAAATTTTTAAAAAAAGATATTGACACAATTTATTTATCAGCAACACCTATTCCAAGAACACTCTTTCTTTCCCTTGGTAAGATAATGGATTTATCTTTAATAGAGACACCACCACCTTCAAAAAAAGAGATTGAAACAATTGTAGTTCCTTATAACATTGAAACAATAGAAAGGGCAATAAATTTTGAACTTGAAAGAGATGGACAGGTTATTTATATTCATAATAGAATCAGCAGGCTAAAAGAAATAAAGGAAAAATTGGAAAGACTTTTTCCTGAAGCAATTGTTGAAATTGTTCATGCAAAAATGGATAAAGAGAAAATAGAAAATATTTTTATAGATTTTATGCTTGGTAAGATAGACATTTTAGTATCAACATCAATTCTTGAGGCAGGAGTTGATTTTCCAAGGGCAAATACATTGATAGTTGAAAATCCACACCTTTTTGGTCTTGCAGAACTCCATCAAATAAGGGGAAGGATTGGAAGAAGGGATAAAAAGGCATATGCATACTTTTTAATTCCAAAAAATATAGGTGAAAATGCTAAAAAAAGATTAAAAGCAATTGCAACTTACAGGCATTTAGGTTCGGGATTTAAAATTGCATTATACGATATGAAGTTAAGGGGGGCAGGAAAAATTTTTGATAAAAAACAGCACGGATTTATAAAAGGACTTGGATACAATTTATTTTTTAAAATACTTGATGAGGAGATAAAAAGGGTAAAAGGCGAAAGAATTGAAGAGAAAAAAGGGAAAATTCAGGTTGAATCAGATATTTATATTCCAAGGGATTATATTGAAGATGAAGAAGTCATAATTTCAATATATAAAAGGCTTTCAGAAGCAAAAAATATTAGTGAAATAAAAGAAATTTATGAGGAAATAAAAGATAGATTTGGCAAGATGCCAGAAAATTTGAAGAAAATATTTTTATTTTTTTATTTAAAGAATTTGAAAGAATTTGAAAAAATGATAATTTTAGAAAAAGGGATTTTGCTTGACAAAAAATTTTATAAAGCAAAAGATTTTAGTCTTTAATTTTAAATTCAATTTAATAATTTCAAACCTTTTAAAGCACTCTTTTATTTTTTCCCCTTTACCACTTTTCCATTTCTTCTTAATTTCTCATATTCAAATTCTTTTTCTTCTTTGAAAATTCTCCCAAACTATTCCCAAATCTTTTGTATTTTTACTAAATTTTAATTAAAAGAGAAATAATTAATGGACCTCTTAAAAGTCGAGAATATAAGAAAAAACTCTCCCACCTTTCCTTTTCTTTTATTTCTTTATCTGATATTTTTAAAGATAACTCATTGTAATAATAAAATTCAAGAAACGGGCTGGCTATCCTTATTTTTAAATCTAAATTTTTTATTAAAAAAGATGCACTTATTCCGCTCACAAAATTTATATAAAGAGTGTGAACATATTTTTTACTATCATAATATTTTTGATCAGCATAACTATAATATCTTGACCAAGAAAATTTATAGGTATGACCGGGAATTAATAAAAATACCCAGTGGTTATTAAAGTCTTTTAAAGGTGAACCTTTCTCAAATCCAATTTTAAGATTAAATAAAAATTCTCTTACTATATCACTACTTCTATGCCAATTAAAATTTCCACCTATGCCATAAATAAAAGTTTTTTTCTGGAATTCAATAAAATATTGATAGGGAAGTAGATTTTCTTTGAAATCAAAACCCAAATAAAATGATATCAAAATAAAAAAAATCATACAAAAATTATACTAGAGTTAAATAAGTTAAGTCAAACTTCCTCTATATAAATTTTTGAAAGTTCAAAGAATTTTTTTGCCTTTTCTTTAATCTTCTCTTTCTCTTCAAAACTTATATACGGGTCATCCAATAAAAAACTTGTGACTTTCCCCCTTACAAAACTTCTATAGGATAAATAAAAATAATATAGCTTTAATGTTTCTTCATTTTTTTCCTTTTCACATATTTCAAACCATCTATCCTCAACTATTTTTTTCTCTTTTCTAAATCCTTCATAATCCATCTCCATTGTCAAAAAGGCAATATCATTTAAAATATCATGGTATCTGAATCTTTCATTGAATTCAATTGCATCAAATATTATTATATCCTTTTTTAAAACACATATATGCTCCATCCTCAAATCTCCATGACAATCCTTTATTTTCTTCTCTTTAATCCTTTTTTCAAATAAACTCTCAAAATTTTCGTAAAATTTATTAACTCTCTTTTTTATAAATTCGTGATCCTTATCTTTTATTGTAATATTTTTATATTTTTCAGTTTGCTCAAAATTCTCATCAGTGTTTATTTTAATCCTTTCCCTTTTGCCCATTGATAGTATATATTCATTTGTTTCTGCTTCATTATGAAATTTTGCTATCTTATCTGCTATCCTTATTAAATCTTTTTCTTTTATCCCTTTCTTTATTAAATTTGACAACAAAAATTCTTCAGGTAACCTTTTCATCTTAACAGCATATTCAACAGGATTTTTATCAGAAAACTCAAATTTATCTTTAACTTTTGAAATGGGAATAACACCTATATAAATATCTTTTGCAAGTCTTCTATTTATTTCAACCTCTTTTAAAGAATAATATTTTCTTTTTTCAAGGGCTCTAAAATCTAAAAATCCAAAATTTACAGGCTTTTTAATCTTATAAACATAATTATCAAGGATAAAAATGAAGGATATATGGGTTTGAACAATTTTCAAACTTTTTGATTTTTCAGGATAATTTTCTGGATCTGAAAGAAATTCTAATAACTCCATTTCATTGTAGATACTATTGCTTCAAGCCATCTTATATATTTTAGTTTTGGTTTTTCAGGTTCAAAAACACCCATATCAATAAAATAATATCTGTCTTTCTTCTTGAAAATCAAACTTTTAAATGCGCCTCCGATCTTCATCTTTTCATTCTCCCAGTGCCCATAAATCTCCATACCTTCTTCATCAAAAATCTTTATCCTTTTCCACTTCGTAAGTTCCCTATCAATCTTATCACCATCATAATAAATCTCTGTTAACGAGTCCCTTAAATCCATCAATTTTTCCGGATCAAGCTCAAGAACTTTTTCACTGATATAAAAAAATATAAATCTATCGGGGTAATGAGCACCAAGCGAAATGAAATCCTTTGACTTTTTTATATATAAAAAGCCAGTAGGTATATCAATCTCAAAACCATACTCTTTTTTTATCTCCCTCTTTATACTATTATTTACATCAATTATATTATAAACATGTTTTTTATAAAGTTCTTTAATACGTAAAGTTAACCTGTTTAAAACTTCTTTAAGTTCTGAGAGAATATAATCTTCATCAGGACCAAGAATTCCAACTATATAATCCTCTTTTTGAAAAATCTTTCTTTTTTCATAAACCCCCCTTTTCTGTGCTTCAGGGAAAATATCTTTAAAAATCTCATAGGAAGCCGAGCTCGGTGTTGCCAGAATTAATATTGTATAATACCCTTTATATTTTTCAAATTCAGAAACCTTTGCAAAGATTATATCATAAATTGGCTCAGGTCTCGGTGTATAAAATGTATCCTGAATCTCCGTTTCAATAAAATCCTTCATCTTCAAAAGACCTTCTGAAAAAATAACAAGTTCTTCGGGTTTTCCTTTTGGAAAATAGGGAGAAGTGCATGTTAAAAAAAATATGAACAAGATTGAAATTTTTTTCATAATATACTTATAATAAAGTATTACATTTTAGTATTCAAAATATGGAGGCATTGAGAGCTGAAATTTCTTATATAAGTGTTGTAGAAGTGCTTCATTTTTTAAGCATAAATAAAAAAACGGGTAAAATAAAAATAAAGTCAAGATATGAAGGTGAAATATATGTAGAGGAAGGTAAATTTACACATGCGATCTTTAATGATTTAGAAGGGATTGATGCTCTTTTTGAGCTCTCCCTTTTAAAAGAAGGATATTTAACATTTGAGCCAAATGTTTTACCTCCTAAAAAAACAATGGGTGGAGAACCGGTAAAACTTTTTGAAGAATTTGACAGGAGGTCAAAGGAAATAAGGGAGATTGAAAATAAGCTCCCCCCGCTTGACGCAGTTCTTTTAAAATCTGAAAATGCTTCTTTTGAAAAACTTAAACTCAGAAAAAGTGATTGGAAAATTTTAAGTCTTATAGATGGCAAGAAAAAATTAAGAGATGTGATTTTTGAATCACAAATAGGACTTTTTGAAGCTTATAAATCAGTATCATTTTTGATTGAAAAGGGGTTAATTTTCGATCCTGAAGAAGAAAAAAGAAGAACCAAAAAAATAATTCAAATTTTCAATGAATTTATTAATGAATACTCAAAGGATTCGGTTGAACTTAAAAAATCCTGTACAAGTTTTATAAAGACAGCTTTAAAAAGTTCGGGATTTAAAGAATTAGAAGAAAATATAGATTTTGATGAAAAAAATGGAGAAATTTTTTTAAAAAAAGAATCAATAATAGGTAAAGAATCATTTAAAAATATAAAAGAAGTAATATTGCCTTTATTTGAAAAAAAGTTTATACTTGATTTTGGAACAATACTTGGTAAGAAAAAATTTGAAAATTTTAAAAGGAGAATCGAAACCCTACATGAAGGTATTTGAAGAAATTTTAAAAATGGAAGGAATTAAAGGTGTAGCAGTTATAAATAAAGAGGGAAAGATAATTTTTAAGGGAAATGAAGGGGAGTTCTTTGCAGAGGGTATCGGAGTTCTTGGCTCTGCAGGGGAAGCATCTTTAAAAAATATTGGAATTGAAAATTTTTCTTATATAAAGGGATATTTAAGAGATGGTTCAAATATATACATATTTGAAGAAAAGGGAATGTATGTGGGAATAAAAGGAGAGGAAATTGATATTGATAAAATAATTGAATTTGTTAGAAATTACAGAGAAGAAGCTGTCGAGGCTCCTGTGAAAAGGGAAGAAGCTGTCTCAGAAGCTCTTACGCCTCTTGAGAAATTTGTTGAAGCAAAAATGAGACAAATAAATGAATTAATAAAAGAGTTTTCAGAGGGAGACGAAATCAGATGGGGTAAAGTAGTAATTGCAAAGATAAAAGATACTTCACCATTATTTGCCCAGCATTTAGAACATGAAGGAAAGGATATAAAAGTAAAATATCCTTTATATGCTGAAATAAATGAGGAGGAAATTAATAGATGTTTCAGATCAGCGATTGATATAATATGGAAAATGGGGGTTTCAAAATATGGTGTTGAAGAAGCAAGGAAAAAAGTTAAAAGGGTTAGTGAAAGGTTAAAGATTATATGAAAGAAAAAATTGAACTTATTTTAATTCAAAGAAAAGATGAGATTATCTTTTTCCCTGAAAATGACCCAAGAATAGTTCCTTATAAGAAAATATTTACAATATTAAAAGAAGCATTAGGTTTTTCGGGTCTTCCAATTGAAGGAATAAATTTAAAATATGATAAAAACTTTTTCAGCATATTTGAAAAAGAGGGAATATTTTATGGTATTTTGAGTAATGAGGAAATAGAAATTGAAGAAGTTATAAAAATTGCCAATGAAAAAATTCTAAGTCTAAAAAAAGAAACTGTTACTCCACCAAAGGTAACACCTGCACCACCAAAAGAAAAACCTGCTCCACCACCTGAAGAGGAAATAAAAGTGGAACCCAGAATATTTGAAGAGATTAAAAAAATTTTGGAGGAATATTTAGGGGCTTTTGCATATCCAATTTTTGAAAACCAATTAAAGGATGCAAGAATAGATGTAAATGATGCAAGTTTAAAGAAAACAAAAAAATTTATTATAAATTTACAGAGTGCTTCGGCAATAATAATAGGACAGGCGAAAGCAAAAGAAATGGGGAACAAATTGTTGAAACTTCTTCAATGAAAATAACTTCTCCATATCCGCTTGAAGAAGATAAAATATTAGAGATAGAATTAAGACCAAAAAGATTAAAAGAATTCATCGGGCAGGATAGAATTAAAGAAAATATTGAAGTATTCATAAAATCGGCAAAGAAAAGAAAAGGGCTCCTTGACCATATTCTCCTTTCAGGTCCACCGGGTCTTGGTAAAACTACACTTGCCCATTGTATCTCAAATGAAATGGAAACAGAAATAATTGCAACATCAGGACCCGTTATTGAAAAACCCTTTGATTTAGCAGGAATACTGACAAAATTAAAACCAATGAGTATTTTATTCATAGATGAAATACATAGACTCCCAAAAAATGTAGAAGAATATCTTTATTCTGCAATGGAAAATTATGAAATTGATTTAATGGTGGATAAAGGACCAGGAGCAAAATCAATAAAATTTAAACTATCACCATTCACATTGATAGGAGCAACTACAAGAACAGGACTTTTAACAGGCCCTTTAAGATCAAGATTTGGAATTCAAATAAGGATAGATTATTACAGTGTATCAGAAATAAATAAAATAATTGAAAGGTCTGCAAAAATTTTAAAAATAGAAACAAGTAAGGAAGGGATAAATGAAATAGCAAAGAGATCAAGAGGAACACCAAGAATAGCAAACAGACTTTTAAAAAGGGTAAGGGATTTTGCAATTGTTAAAGGCAGAGGGATAATTGACGAGGAAATTGCAAAGTATGCTCTTTCAAAAATGGAAGTTGATGAATATGGACTTGATGAAATGGACAAAAAAATAGTTGAAACAATATATTACAAGTTTCACAATAGACCAGTAGGACTTAAGACGCTTGCCTCTGCTCTTGATGAGGATGAAGGAACAATAGAAGAAGTATATGAACCATATTTAATAAGGGAAGGATTTATTGAAAAAACAGCAAGAGGAAGAGTTTTAACAAAAAAATCAATTGAATTATTTTTTAAAGAGAAGAAGTTATTTTGAAAGAAAATAAAATAACTGTAAATGATATAATAAAGAAAAAGGGTAAAGAAAAAATTGTGGCAATTACTGCCTATGATGCATTAATTGCAGAAATAGAAGATAAAATAGGTTTTGATATAATACTTGTTGGAGATTCTGTTTCAAACACACTTCTTGGTAATGAAGATACTTTAAGGGTTTCAATGGATGAAATGATAATCTTTGCAAAAGCAGTTTCAAAAAAGGCAAAAAGAGCACTCCTTGTTGGTGATATGCCATTTATGAGTTATCAGATTTCAAAGGAAAAGGCTTTAGAAAATGCTTCAAGATTTATAAGAGAAGGGTATATGGATGCAGTTAAAATTGAAGGAGGGAAAGAATTTAAAGAAACAATTGAATTTATAATAAAATCTGGAATACCTGTTTTAGGTCATATAGGACTAACACCCCAATTTTATTTATCTTTTGGAGGATTTAAAGTAAAGGGTAAAAAGGAAGAGGAAAGAAAAAAACTTTTAGAGGATGCAAAATGTCTTGAAGAAATCGGAGTTTTTGCAATTGTTCTTGAGGGAATATATGAAGATTTAGCAAAGGAAATTACAGAAAATGTTAAAATTCCAACAATTGGAATAGGCGCAGGAAGATACTGTGATGGACAGATACTTGTTGTTTATGATATTCTTGGCCTTACACCTTCTCCTTATCCAAAATTTGTAAAAAATTATCTAAATTTAAGAGAAATAATAGAAAAGGCATTATCAGAGTATAAAAAAGAGGTAATTGAAGGGAAATATCCTGATGAAAGGCATATCTATTAAATTTAAGTAAAAAATTTCTTTACTTTTTCAATAACATAATCAACATCTTCTTTTTTCATTGACGGATACAAAGGTAAGGTTAATTCCCTGTCACCTGCTTCTTCTGTAACAGGCAAATCAATTTTTGGTTTAATTTCTCTAAATACCTTAAATTTGTGAACCGGTATATAATGAATGGAAGTTTGAATTTTATTTTTAAATAAAAACTCTTTTAATTCATCCCTTTCTTTTTTATCTTTACAAAAAACAGGAAATATATAGTGGGAAGAAGGGGTTTTTTCATCAAAGGGTATTCTCAGAAATTTTGATAATTCCTTCCTGTATTTTTTCACTATCCTTTCCCTTTTTCTATTATCCTTAAAAACTCTTTTTAAAATTTCTCTTGCAAGTGCTCCTTGTATCTCTGTTGGTCTATAATTAAAACCAATTTCCACAACATCATACAAAAACCCTTTTTTAAACCTCTCAATTGTATCTTTTGTCATTCCATGGGATCTTAAAAGTTTCAATTTTTCATAGATTTTTTTATAATCTGTAACCACCATCCCACCTTCTCCGATTGGTAAATTTTTATTTGAAAAAAACGAGAAAACCCCTGCTTTTCCAAATGTTCCTGCATATTTTTCATTTTTAACAAAAAGGGAATGAGCAGAATCTTCAATAAGAATTAAATTGTTTTCTTTACAAAATTCAACAACTTCTTTCATATTTCTCAAATAGCCTGCATAATGCATATAGACAAGACCTCTTGTTTTTTTAGTAATTTTCTTCTCTGCATCCTTTATAGATAATAAAGGAAAATCTATTGATTCAATATCAACAAAAACAGGGTGTGCCCCTATATGTAAAAGTGGAGTAACTGTTGAAATAAAAGTAAAGGAAGGAACAAGAACTTCATCATCTTTATTAAATAAAACTTTATAAACAAGGTGAAGACCTGCTGTTGCTGAAGAAACAAATAATGAATATTTTGAACCTAAAATTCTTTTAAATTCCTCTTCAAATTTTATACATTCTTCTCCAAAAGTAAGCCATCCCCTTTTTAAAACCTTCACAATTTTTTTTACCTCTTTTTCTTTTATATAAAGGTCAAAAAGCGGCACCCTGTATCTCATCTTTATTCTCCTTAATATATTTTATTGCATCTTCCTTTGTGTTTATAACACCTTCCATCTGTTTTGTCTCTATAATCTCTTTAACTTTTTCAACAAGTTCTCTTTTAATACCAAGAGAAATAATATCCTCGCCACTCAAAATTTTTTTAATTTTCCCCCTTCTTTCAATATAAATATTTATATCCTCCCTTATCAAACTCAAAAATTTCAAAGATAAAATATCAAATTTTTTGAAAAAATGATGAAGTTTAAAAACATCTTTCTCTTTTTCAAGGAGTTTTTTACCTTTTTCAATCTCATCAATAACTCTTCTCTCATAAAAAGATAGAAAACTCTTTATTGAGGGGGTCTCTTTAAAAAATAAATAAAAGAAGCAAATCCATGAACTTTTATCAAAGGACAAAATCTTGGAAAGCTCTTTTATCTTATCTTCCCTTAATTTCAAATTTTCATCAAAAAAATAAAGTAAATCCCTTTGCGCGATTTCTTTCCACATTTTCTCTCTTTCTTTCTCCTCTGAAATAATTTCTAATTCCTTTTTAATCCTCGGAAATTTTAAATTTTTTACTGAATTTTTATAATTTTCAAATTCAAAAATAGTTTCTTCTGTATAATTAAAATCAAACCTGTTTTTATATCTTATTGCCCTGAAAGCCCTTGTCGGATCTTCATAAAAACTCCCCTCTTTCAAAATCCTTATCTTTTTATTTTTAATATCTTCTATCCCTTTAAAGGGGTCATAAGTTTTCCCAAATTCAGGAAATATCTCTATTGCAATTGAATTAATTGTAAAATCCCTTCTTGAAAGATCCTCATTAATGTCATATACAGGGAATACCTCTGGTAAAGAGGCAGGATATGGATAAAATTCCTTTCTTGCCATGCTTATATCAATACTTTTATCTTCAAATAATATCTCTACAGTTTTGAAAGAGGAATAATAGGCTATCTTTGAATTGAAATCTTTTTTAAATTCCTTTGCAATCTTTAAAGGATCAGAAAAAATAACAAAATCGTAATCCTTAAAATAAAAGTTTCCCATTATAATATCTCTTGGAATTCCACCCACAATAAATAATTTTATATTTAACTCTTTTGCCTTTTCTCTAAAAAAAGAAATTACAGGATCATTCAGAAGGATCTCGGATGACATTTTTTAACTGTTTCTTTTAAATGAGAGATTTCAATATGGGTATAAATCTGGGTTGTTGTAAGAGAAGCATGTCCTAAAATTATCTGTAATGTTCTTAAATCGCATCCGCCCTCGAGCATGTGAGTAGCAAAGGAATGCCTCAGAATATGGGGATATATTTTTTTGATTCCCGCAATTTTTCCATAATTCTTTAAAATTTTCCAGAATCCAACCCTTGAAAGAGGAGCTCCATTTTTGTTTAAAAAAACAAAACCATTTTCACTTTTTTTAAGTTTTTGTCTTGCTTTTAAAAGATAAAGTTTTAAATAATCAAGAGAAATTTTTGTTAAAGGAACTATTCTCTCCTTATTTCCCTTACCTACTATTCTTACAAATCCTTCATCAAAAAGTATATCTTTTATTTTTAAATTAATAATCTCCGAGACTCTTGCACCTGTTGCATAGGCAAATTCAAGAAGGGCTCTATCCCTTATTTTAAGGGGTGTTTCTGGTTTTATAATTCCAAGAAGATTAAAAACTTCTTCTTTTGTTAAAAATTCAGGTAATCTTTTTTTCTTTTTTGGCAATTCGATAAAATCGGCTGGATTTTTTTCCCATTCCAATGCCCATACAAGATATTTGAAGAAACTCCTTAAACAGGAAGAAACCCTTTCTATTGTGGAAGAATCATATTTTTTTGACCTTAAATACTCAAGGAAATTTGTAATATCTTGAACACTTATATTTTCAAAATTTATATTATTTTCTTCAAGAAACTCAAAAAATTTTTTTAAATCCCTTTCATAATTTTCAATTGTATTTATTGAAAAACCCCTTTCTAAAAGTAAGTAATTGAGAAAATCTTTTACCTTTTTATTCAAATCCCCTTTTCTTTCATTTCCTCTATTATTTTTATCGCTTCATCATATGCTTTTAGATTGAGAAATGATAAGATAAGCTTCTTATATTTTTCCTTTTCATCCTCCTCTGTTTCCCTTTTTTCAAATTCCATTTCAAAAGAGCCTCTCCCCTCTTCAAATATAAGAATGTCCTCTTTTTTCTTTACTTCTTGTGGTAAAAGCCATTTTGCAAGAACACTTTTTTTCTTTTCATTCTCCCTTTTTATTTTTTCTAAGAGGGACATAAAATTTCTCCTTTTATTCCATTCTTAAAAATTTCCTTTGCCTTTAAATAAACAAATTCATTCATTAAATCACCCTTATAATAAACTCTTGCATATTCATCAGAAAGCCCTTTTATAAATCCATTTTCAATTTTCTCTGGTAACACCCTTAGCTTTTTCCCTATTAAATTTTTTAAGAAATTATCCCTTAATCTATCACCAAGAAGAATGAGCCTTTTTACCCTTTCTTTTTTTATATCACTTTTAATTTCTTTTTTATCTTCTAAATCTGTAAATGGTCTTTTTGAAAAACTAAAAACATGAAGATATGAGAAATTTATTTCCTCAATAAATTCTAATGTCTTTAAAAAATCATCATCCTCCTCACCGGGGAAACCTGCTATTATATCTGTTCCAAGACACAGATCTTTTATTTCTTCCCTTATCATGTTTATTTTCCTTCTAAATAAAGAAGTATTATAGGGTCTTTTCATTTCTCTAAGGATCTTATCAGAGCCAGATTGAAGCGGAATATGTAAATGTTTGCAAATTTTTGGATTTTTTAAAAGAGAAATTAACCCTTCATTTACATAAACTATTTCAATTGAGGAAAGTCTTATTCTATAATTAAAATTCCATTTAGTTAAGTTTTCAATAAGCCATACAATATCCTTTTTAAATTCCTTACCATATTCACCAATCTGAGTTCCTGAAATTACAAATTCTTTTACACCGAGATTTAAAGATTTTTCAAATTCACAAAATATATCATCAGGATTTCTTGACCTTGATCTTCCCCTTACATAGGGAATTATACAATAGGAACATTTAAAATCGCAACCCTCTTGAATCTTTAAAAAGAATCTTTTATGCTTTAAATGAAGTCTTTCTATTTTACTATTTTGAATTCCAATAAAAGGAGGAATATCCTCATAATTATGAATCAATTTTAATTTTCCATTAAAACCGTTTTCTTTAATTATTTTTGAATAACATCCCGTTAAAATTTTTAATGCTCTTTCATTCTTAAAAAATCTTGAAATTATTTTCCTTGCATCCCTTTCAGCCTTATGGGTAACACAGCAGGAATGAAGAATCAAAATGTCTGCTTCATTCTCATCAAAACATTCAACTAATCCATTTTCTAAGAAAATACTTCTTAAAATCTCTGATTCGTATATATTTGTTCTGCAACCCTGTGTTATTATTTTAAATTTTAAATTATTTTTCACATTCACCCCTTTTGGATTTGATAAACCTGATTTTACTGTAAGCCAGACTCATTACTTAGATTTAAGATTCTTTTTCACTTTCTTCTTCTATATTAAATAGTTTTTCTAACTCACCCCTCAAAATTTCTCCGAGCTGAATCCTTACGGGTTCTTCAGTTTTCTTAATGAATTTCTCAATCTCCTTTTTCTCCATGAGTTTTTCATATTCCTTTTCCGAAAGCAAAATCCTCTTCTTCTGTGGCTCTACCTTCATTACTTTAAGATTTATCTCTTCCCCTATCTTATATATTTCGTTTAAATTACCTTTTCTTGAAAGATGGTTTGCAGGAACAAAACCTTCAAGCCCTTTATCAACTTCCACAACAATCCCCCTTGATGTTATTTCTGTTATGGGAGCTTTGATAGAGCCAACAAGAGAAAGCCTTTTCTTAATCTCTTCCCATGGATCAGGTCTTAAATGTTTTAATGAAAGGTAAAGTATCCTATTTTTTCTATCAACCTCTATAACTTTTAATTTTAGCTTTTGCCCTATTTTTAAAGCCTCTTCGGGTTTATGAAATCTCCTTGTCCACGAAATATCAGCAATATGAAGATAACCTTCAATACCTTCTTCTAATTCCACAAAGGCTCCAAAATTATCAAAACCTTTTACAATCCCTCTTACAACACTACCAACAGGGAAATTCTCTTCTACTGCACTCCATGGATCAGGCTGGGTCTGTTTCATACCAAGTGAAATTTTTCCCTTTTCTTTATCAATATCAAGAACTATTGCATCCACATACATTCCTTCCTTCACAATTTCAGAAGGATGTTTTATACTTTTCTTCCATGACATTTCTGAAAGGTGAACAAAGCCTACTATTTCAGGTTCAAGTTCAACAAGAATCCCATAATCAAGAATTTTTTTAACTTTACCTCTAACCCTTTCACCAAGAGGATATTTCTTTTCAAGTTCTTCCCATATAGATGGTAAAAGGGCTTTTAAGGAAAGATGAAGAGTGAGATTTTCTAAATCAATACCTATAATCTTAAATTTCATTTTTTCGCCAATGCTTACAACTTCCTTTGGATGTTTTATTTTTCTGCTTGAGAGTTCCTGAACTGATACTATCCCGTCTATCCCGTTCACATCAACAAAAACTGCCGAATTTGTTAGATTTCTTATCTCAGCTTCCACTATATCACCAATCTTGAACTCTCTTTCAATCCTCTCCCTTTTCTTTGCTATTTCTTCCTCAATTGCTGCTTTCCTTGAAACCACTATATTTTTCCTCAGTTTATTTATTTTAATTATTTTAACAGGAATCTCTTTCCCAACCCACTGGGAGAAATTCTTCACAAGTTTTAAATCTATCTGTGAACCGGGAAGAAAAGCATCGACTCCAAAGACATCCACTACAAGCCCACCTTTAACTTTTTTTATAACCTTAACATTTATAGTTCTATTCTCATCGTAAATGGCTTTGATTTTATCCCATGCAAGAATGAATTCTGCCTTGTGTTTTGAGAGGATTATGAAACCATCTTCTCCTTCAACTTCTTCAACATATACATAAACAGAAGACCCCTTTTTTATTTCTTCCGGATTTTTAAATTCACTCAATGGGCATATGCCCTCTGATTTAGCCCCGATATCTATAAAAACTTCTCTCTCGGTTATTTTTAAAATCCTGCCTTCAATTATGTCACCCTCCTTTATCTGCCTTAGAGAAACATCAAAATATTCATCCATCCCTTTCATTCCTTCCATTTTCAAAAACCTCCCTCATTTTTTTTCAACAAATTCTTTTATTTTTAAAATATTTTTTTTTAAAATTTCTGTAAATTCATTTAAATTTTTTTTATTTAATTTATCTGGGTATAGAGGTTCGCCAAAAGCAATTATAAGTTTCTTTTTTCTTAAAAGCCATTTTAAAAAACCGTCCCTTGCACCCATTATGTAAGCAGGAACCACAGGAGAATTTGTTTTCATAGAAAGAAGGGCAACCCCATTTTTAAATGGCAAAAGTTCACCAGTTTTGCTTCTTGTTCCTTCAGGGAAAATACAAACACATAGATTTTTTTCTAAAAGTTCTTTTGCCTTTTTAATAGCACCTATTCCTCCGATTTCCCTTTTAAGGGGTATAGCATTATAAGTTCTTATAAGCCATGAAAAAAATTTATTTACTTTAAAAAGTCCCTCTTTTGCAAGATAAAATACTTCTCTATTTGCAGCAAGTCCTATTAGAGGGGGGTCCCAGGAAGAAGTATGATTTGGTGCTATTATTAATTTGCCTTTTTTCGGAATTTTTTCTCTTCCATATATTTTAACATTTATAATTATTTTTGCAAGGAAATTAAGAATTACCCAGGGTATAAACCATTTAGGTCTCATTTTTTATCTTATTTAACACAATCTCGTAAATTTTATTAACCTGCTCTTCAATTGTTAAATTTGTAGTATCAATATATATTGCATCATCAGCAATCTTTAAAGGAGCAATCTCCCTTTCCTTATCTTCTTTATCCCTTGCTTCAATTTCTTCAATACCTTTCCCTCTTCTTTTTGCCCTTACACTTTTATCAGCATCAAGAAATATTTTAACTTCTGCATCAGGCAAAACAACGGTTCCTATATCTCTTCCCTCCATAACGATTCCACCATCTTTTGCAAGTTCTTTCTCAATCTCATAAACTTTTTCCCTTACTTCTTTTATTTTTGAAATAAGAGAAACTTTCTCTTCAACTTCTTTTTCCCTTAATTTATCTGTTATATCCTCACCATTTAAAAAAGTTTTAATTTGACCATTTTTAAATTCCTGTTTAATATATATCTTTTCTAAGACCTTTTTCAAATTCTCCTTATCTTCAAAATTTATTTTTTCTCTTAAAATATAAAAAACAATTGCTCTGAAAATAGCACCTGTCTCTACTGGTTTATAACCAAGTTTTTGTGCAAGTCTTATTGCTGTAACCGTTTTTCC
>JBDRZD010000037.1:0-17870 GCA_039803745.1 Caldifarciminota bacterium | reverse complement strand
TCAAAACCAGGTGGTTCTACAGTAGCAGAGGCAGTTTATACAAAAACACCTTTTCTCGCAATAAAACCTTGTCCCGGACAGGAGACAGGAAATGTAAAATTTTTAGAAAAGATAAAGGCAGGAAAGAAAATAAAAAGTATAAAAGATTTATATGAAATTATAGAAAAAATATTTAAAGAAGAAGAAAAATTTGAGTTTGAAGAAGATTTAATTAAATATGAATATAAAAAAAACGAATTTTTATTGAAAATTTTATCTTAAATAGATTAAAATAATAAACCATTAGGGGGTAAGATGAAAATATTTTTAATTTTATTTATATGTATAGAGCCAAATCTTAAAAAGGATCCAAATTTAAAAAAATATCGTAAATATTTTGGAGTCCCTTCAACTGGAAAAAACATATTTGAATTACAGCCAGTTATTATAGATTCTTCACCAAATCAGTATACATTGTGGGAGACTGCACATGACCCAATATGTGTGAATTATAATTTAATAGGAATTGCTTATAGAAGAAGAGATCCCTCTCATCCAGGAACAGGATGGATTGGGTATGCTTATTCAAATAATGGAACTACATGGATAAGGAGTCCAATAATAAATCCTCTTACAGGAGAAGATTATCCAGGAAGATATCCCCATTCATGTATAACACCTTCTTACTGTGTTTCTACCTGGTCAGTTCCAATTTCAGGTGTATGGGGAAGAGAAGCAGGGAATAGTATGTCAAGAAGTACAGGAAACTGGAATATTGACAGATTACTTTCAATAAATCTTGGAATAAGTTATGCAACCCCTCTTTATTTACCGGATGGAAACATATTGGTTCTTGGAAGTGGATATGATGAACAAAATAATATAGGTTTTACATATGCACAAAAGTTTAATCCAGCAAATATGCAACCCGTTGATTCTATAAGACCTGTAATAAGTTTATCAGAAGGGATATATGCAGGAAGTGATATAGATGGAAATAAAATTGCAGTATTCTATAAGGCACCAGGTGGAATTTTTGAAGGAGAACAGGTTCTTATGGCAAGATCATTAGATGGGGGGAACACATGGGAAGGTCCACTCCTTGTGGGTAAATTACCACCTGATACAATGTGGATGGAAGGAAACTGGTTATATTATTGCTGGTATCAATTCTGGGTTGGTGGTGAAGGAATATTCTTGCCTGATGGAACACCTGTATTTTTCGGGGTTGGAGAAATGTGGGGAACAATGACAGATACATCAACAGGAATAACATTGCCAGTATATGGTGGTGGAAATATTTATATGCTTAAAGGTGGAACATGTGTTAATTTAACAAATGATAGTGATATTGATACCCCGATTTTAAGGTGCCATGTAGGAGTTAGTATAAATCGCTCAGCAAATATAATAAGTATTGTATGGCAGGAATTGACACAGATAGATGTAAATATAGGATATGGATACTGGGATATATTCGGGATGAGTTCCTTTAATGGTGGAAATACATGGACAGAAAAGATTCAGATAACAAATACACCACTTTTTAATGATAACCTTCCTCATGTAGCAAGAAATATATGGGAAAATTCATTACATATAATCTATGGAACAAGTTATAATGGTGTGAATGACCTTGTTTATGAATCTGAGTCCCAGAACGAAATAAAAATAAAGATTTTTTATTTAAAAACAGGGATACCGGGTTATAAAGTGGAAGAAAAAATTGTTCTGGATGATAAATATAGAAAATATGAAAAAAATATGTTCAGAAAAATTGAGTTTAAGTTAAATAAAAAATGGGAAATAATAAATATTGCAGGGCAGAAATTAAAAAATCCTAAAGAAGGTGTATATTTTTTAAATTTCAGGAATAAATATAAAAAAATTTTAATTTTGCCATAAAGGAGGCATTATGATTGGATTAAATATTTTGATTTCTTTATTAATAGGAATTGCACCTGCAAAAACGCGCTCGGGTAAAGAATTTATACCAAATCCTAAAAAATTTAAAGAAAAGGGAGAAGTTGCTTTTAAATTTGTAAAAGTTAATCAAATAATACCTTCAAAAGAAGAAAAAAATAGAATAAAATATGGATGGTTTGCTCCTGATATAAGGGTTACCCCACAATCCCAGGACAATCGCACATCAACTATTGCACCTCAAACAGATGGAACTCTTATAATGGTTGACAATTTCTTTTCTTCTGAAAAGAATAAATGGGTTATAGGACTTTATCGTTCAGATAACTTAGGAATTAACTGGGAATATGTAGGATACATATATTTCTATGACCCGGGCAATCCAAATACTTATTATGATGCAGGAGATCCTGTAGTGGTAATAGATCTTTCCACTGACAGTGTTTATATTGCCTGCCATGTGGATGTAGGAGATTATGATGTTTATTGCTTAATTCTTGATCCAAACCTTATAAGAGTTCATGGAGTTCCAATTGATATAAGTGGAGACGAAACATGGACACCCGCAATAACAATAGAATATAAATATCCAAACAATTACATATTCATTGCTTATAGTTATTCAAGATGGACAGGATGGAGAGGAGTAAAAATATATAGATCCACTGATAGGGGGGCAACATGGGAAATGAAAGCAGATTATTCTTCATGGCTTGGAAGTTATCGCCAATTTTTATGGGGTGCTGCAGGACATGGCAAAATATATTTTTCTTACCTTTATGGAGAAAATGATATATATGTGGCAATTTCTGGTGATAGAGGAGGTACATGGGTAGAAAAACAGAATGTTTATCATAATCCTTATCCTATTTATTCTAATGAAATAGCAGCATCAAGAGGTGGATGGAGTGTTGTAATAGTTTCACAATCTGAATTTACCCCGGGCGACATAAATATAGTATATGTTTATAGCACAAATGGTGGTGAAAGCTGGGGAAATGATGTGGTTGATCAAACAACCGCAAATACAAAAACGCCAGCAGTAAGTGTGGATGGAATGAATGCGAAAGGTGACACAGTTATCGGGTATTTCCATTGTGTCTATTATAGAGATGCATGGGTTGCCTATAAAAGAATCCATCAGGATAGCCTCGGAATAGGCTTCTGGTATACACCGATCTGGGAACTTTCAAGAGAAGCAAGTGATGGTCCATATGTTGAAGAATCAAACTGGGCACAAATAGCAGTTTCAACTGTAAAAGGATGTAAAGGATGGGCACCACTTATTTCATGGACAGATACAAGGGATGGTGAAAAAAATATCTATTACACTCTCCCTTATTCAGCAGTTGCAAAATTAGATATTTATCCTGACCAAACACAAGGAGTTTCACCTGGTGATACTCTCTCTTATACCTTATGGATTAAAAATGCTTACCTTAAAGATGTTGTAAACATATTACCTACTCATACACAGAATTCATGGTGGCATGGATATTATAAAGCGGATGGGATAACACCCCTTACAGATACAAATGGAGATGGATATATTGACATTGATACTTTGCCTCCTCTTGATTCTACAAAAATAGTGGTAAAAGTAAGCCCCCCAATTGGCACACCTGCTGGAATTTCTGATACAGGTATTATAAGGGCAATGTATGCAAGGAACGGAGTTGATCCTATTGGAAGGGATTCAGCATTTTTGATAACTGTATGCGGTCTTTCTTTTAATTTAGTTGTTGAACCTGATACTGAATGTGGCGGTTATCCAAAAGATACTCTTTTATTCAATATAAGGGTTAAAAACCTTGGAAATTTTAAAGATGTAATAAATATAGATACATCCTCCAATGTTTCCTGGAATATAGAGATTCTTGATACAAATGGACTTCCACTTTCTGACCATAATAATGATGGTATTCCGGATATAGATTCTTTACCACAGGGCGGAATAAAAAGTTTAAATGTTAAAACCATCTTGCCTGATAGTTTAATTGCAGGAACAGTTGGAAGAATATTTGTTAAAGGGATGTATGCATCTTTCCCTTCTGCAAGAGACTCTGCAAAAATAGAAATAAGTATTCTTGAAAAACCGGGAATTTTAGTATATCCAGACCGCGAAGGAATGGTCTTTTTAGGTGGAAATAAATTTTACGATTTATATTTAAAAAATGAAAGCAATTTTGATGACAGCATAAATTTAATTATAAAAGGGCTTGGAAATGGATGGGAAGCACAAATTCTTGAGGAAGATAGTATAACACCAATCACAGGTAAAATTTATCTTCCTGCATATACACAAAAAAATATCGTATTAAAAATAACACCCCCTTCTTTCAAAGATACGGCAATAATTGGAGGTGATACAATTTTCTTAAAAGGATATTTATCAAAATATGAAAACATAAAAGATTCTGCAAGGGTGATAACATATATCGGAGCAAGGGTGAAACTTTCTCTTTTACCTCATTTTGTGAATACCTCAGGAGAACCGGGCAAAGAGATAATTATTCCATTTTCTGCTTCAAATTTAGGAGAAATAAAAGATGTAATAAACATAGAATTTTCTGTTACAAAGCCAACATGGTTTACCGGATTTTTTAAAAAAGATGGTATAACTCCTTTATACGATACAAATAATGATGGTCTAATTGATATTGATTCTCTTCCTCCCAACAAAACTGACACTTTTCTTTTAAAAGTTACAATACCTTCAAATGCAAATAAAGATGAAATTGACAGTATAAAAATAAAAATAACTTATGCCTTTTTGAAAAATGTTTCCCCTTATAAAGGAAGTGATTCATCTTTTGTGACAATAAAGGTAAATCCATTCATTTTTTCCCTTGAATTAAAAAAAGATCAGGAAAAAACAATACCCTGTGGAGAATTTTATGATTACCCAATGAAAATCATTTTATTTTCAAATACGGATGAAATAGTGAAAATTGAATCTGAAGGAACAAAACCTGAATGGAATATAGAATTTTTAGATGAAAATAAAAATCCCTTAACTTTCCCAAATTTAGAGGTTAAGGCAAATGATAGTGCTGTTTTTTATGTAAGGATAAAAGCCCCTTATTTCTCTTTAGAAGGACTTTTACCCGGGGAAGGATTCCCACAGAAACTCATGGACATTACAAAAATTAAGGTATTTTCAACCACATTCCCATCAAAAGGGGATAGTGCAGAACTTACAACAAAAGCAATACCACCTGTTGATATTCACAATTTTGAAAGTCCATTCCATAAATCCACTACGTTCATATTCTCTGTACCTGAAAAAGGAAAGGTAACTTTAATAGTATATGATAGGCTTGGAAGAAAAATAAAATCATTGATTAAAGAAGAATATAAAAATGAAGGGATATACTTCATAAAATGGGATGGAAAAGACGAAGAAAATAAGGAAATTCCACCTGGAGTTTATATATATTATTTTAAATTTGATGGCTCAACCATAAATAAAACAATAAAGAAGAAAACTGCAAAAATTTCAGGGAGGTAAAAATGAATCTTATAAAATTATTTTTGTTTTCTTATATGCTTTTAAGAATGAATTATGGAGCAAAACCAGCAGCACTCGGTGAAGCATATACAGCAGGCTATAAAGATATAATGTCAATACTCTGGAATCCAGGGGCACTATCAAAAAATGAATTCTCCTCAATTGCTTTTGGATATGATATGTGGTTTGAGGATATAAGTCAACAGTATCTTCTGAGTTCTTATAATTCTGATTTCGGAAGTTTCGGTTTTGCATTAATATATAGTGGAATCAAAGGAATTGAGATGTGGTCAGAGGATAATTATTTAAAAGGAGAAGGAAGTGAAAATACATGGCTCATGAACCTGACATATTCAAAAAACTTAAATCCTTTTCTTTCCTTTGGAATTTCATTAAAATATATCTATGACAAAATAATAAATGATATTGGAAATGGTATCGGATTTGATATAGGAGGTCATTATTTAATTAAAGAAAACTTAGCAATTGGAGGAACAATTCAGAATATAGGAAAAGGTGTAAATTATAAATATAAAACATACGAGATGCCAGTTCTATCAAAAATTGGGGTCTTTTATTCATTTCCAAGGTATTTAAATCTCTTTGGAGATATTGTTTATGAAATAAATAAAGAAATAGAGTACCATTTTGGTTTAGAGATTTATAAAGGACCGGGTGCTATAAGGTTTGGCTACAGAACAGGTCCCCAGGATGAAGAACTGGGAGGGCTCACATTTGGGGCAGGTATAAAATGGGAAAGAATAAATGTTGAATATGCCTTTGTTCCTTATAATTTTCTTGGAAATACTCACAGGTGGTGGTTGAATTTTGATTACAGTCAGTATATCCCAAAAGGTGGCCTTGAAATTTTCATAATTGATAAAAATACAGGTGAATTACTTGAATCGGATATAGAATTTGAAGGAATGGTAGAGGGTAAATTCCATTTAAAAGAAGGGAAAATTAAAAAGAAAAATATTTGTGAAGGAGATGTATCAATTCTTGTGAAAAAAGAAGGCTATTATCCTGAAAAAAGAATAGTTAAAATAAAAAAAGGAATGATACATAAAGAAAAAATAGAACTTTCAATGATTCCGCCATCCGAAGTTTATATAAAACTCTTAGATGCAAAGACAAAAGAACCCTTAAGTGCAAAAGTAAAATATGAAGGACCCGTTGAAGGATATGTGAGTGGAAAGGGAGAAATTTTAATTCCAAAACTTGAGCCAGGAATATATGAACTTATTATAGAACCTGAAGATCCAGGATATTATCCACAGAAATTTTCAATGGAAATAAAAGAATCAGAAAAAATTGAAAAAGAAATTCTACTTCTTAAAAAAGGAGAAATATTTGTATTTTCAGAGATAAGATTTGCAACAGCAAGCGATGAAATTCTATCAGAATCCTATCCAATTTTGGACTATATAGGAAGGATACTTTTGCAAAATCCGGATATAAAAATAGAAATAGCAGGACATACAGATTCAAGACCTATAAGAACTCGCAGATTCCCTTCAAATCTGGAACTCTCTCAGGCAAGGGCTGAGGCTGTAAAGAATTATTTAATTAATAAATTTAAAATAGAACCTCAAAGGCTTATTCCAAAGGGTTATGGGGATACGCGCCCTATTGCATCAAATAAAACAGAAGAAGGAAGGGCAAAAAATAGAAGGGTAGAATTTAAAATAATAGAATAAAATGGGATTTATAATTCTTTTTCTTATAAACTTTGAAATAAAAGATTATTTAAATGCAATCAAATATAAGACACCCGCATATGAATATGCCAAGGACAGTATTATAAAAATTGGGGAAGAGGCATTACCATTTTTGCTTGAAATTTTAAAAGATAAAAGAGAAGAAATAGATTATAAAATAGAAATATGTGATATAATTGGAAAAATAAAAAGTAACAAGGCTATCCCTGTTCTCAATTCACTTTTAAATGATCCTCATCCAGGACTCAGAGGAGGAGCAATAAAAGCACTCGGTGAAATAGGAGATACTTCTTCATTTTCTTATATTGTTAAAATGTTAAATGATCCTCACGATTTAGTAAGAAGAGAAGCAATAATTGCGCTCAAAAGTATAAATGATAAAAGAAGTATACCATTTTTAAAAAAAGCACTTCTTAAAGAAAAGGATTATACAAACATTTCTGAAATAATAAAAGTTTTTGGATATTTCAAAGCAAAAGAAACAATAAATGAAATATTTTATTTTTTAAAAGCAAAAGAAGAAAATGTCAAAATTTCAGCAATATACGCAATTGGTGAAATAGGTGAAGTTGATGAAAAAATCATAGATACTTTACTTTTATACCTTGAAACTGAAAACGATTATATAAAAAGGGAAATTATAAATGCTCTTGGTAAACTCAAAATAAAAAAAGCAGTCCGGAAAATCGCAGAATTTCTTCATTCAAATAATATGTTGCTTAAAAAAGAAGCGATAATTTCTCTTGCAAATATTGAAAGTGATTCCTCATTAATTTATTTGATAACTGCAGTATTTGATCCGCAAAAAGAGATACAAGAGTTTACAAAAAAAATTTTGAAAGAAAAAGAAAATATGAAGTTTAAATTAAAAGAAGTAATAGAAGATAGAGAAAAAGAATTAAAGATAAGAAGAGGTGCTTTTGAAATTATAAAAGAGATTTATTCAAAGGAAGAGATAATCAATATTCTAAAAAAAATATTTCCTGATGAAAAAAATGAAATATATGAATTAATTTTAAATGGAAAAATAAAAGAGGGAATGACAGAAGAAGAAGTTTACTTTTCAAAAGGTGAACCAAAAAGAATAGCCTTTTATAAAAGTAAAAGGAAAAAAGAATGGGAATACGAGAACGAGATTATAGAGTTTGAAGGGAGTAAAGTAATAAAAATAAAAAGCATTTTGAAAAAATAAACTTTTTCATATTAAAATTAAAAACTAAAAAGGAGAAAATATGGATTTAACAACAAAGGAATATCAGACAATATCTTATATATCTGGTCCTCTTTTATTTGTTGAAAAAGCAAAGGATTTATCCTATGGAGCACTTGTTGAAATAATACTTCCTGATGAAAGTAAAAGGAGTGGTCAGGTTCTTGATGTTTCAGAAGATTTTGCAGTAATTCAGGTTCTTGAAGGGACAATTGGACTTGATGTTGCAAAAACAAGAATAAGATTTGTTGAAGACCAGATAAGAATCGGTGTATCAAAAGAAATGAAGGGAAGGATATTCAATGGAAGAGGCGAGCCGCGTGACGGGCTTCCACAGATAACACCTGAAAAAAGGCTCCCTGTTGTTGGAGCACCAATAAATCCAATAGCAAGGGATAAACCCTCTGATTTTATTCAAACAGGAATTTCAGCAATTGATGGATTCAATACACTTGTGAGAGGACAGAAGTTGCCCATATTCTCCGGTTCAGGACTTCCAGCAAATGAAATTGCTTCAATGATAATGAGATATGCAAAAGTAAGGGGAGAAGGAGAAGAATTCTTAATAATATTTGCTGCACTTGGTATTACTTCAAGGGAATATGCATATTTTTTAAAAGAATTCAGGGAAACAGGTTCTCTTGGAAGAATAGTTGCTTTTGTCAATCTTGCGGATGACCCAGCAATTGAAAGACTTTTAACTCCAAGACTTGCTTTAAGAACTGCAGAATATTTTGCCTTTGAACTTGATTACCATGTCCTTGTTATTCTTTCTGATATGACAAACTATTGTGAGGCTTTAAGGGAAATAGGGGCTGCAAGAGAAGAAGTTCCAGGAAGAAGGGGTTATCCTGGATACATGTATACAGACCTTGCAACAATATATGAAAGAGCAGGAAGAATAAGGGGGAAAAAGGGTTCTATAACGCAAATACCAATTTTAACGATGCCCGATGATGATATAACACATCCAATACCGGATTTAACAGGATATATAACAGAAGGTCAGATAGTTCTATCAAGAGAACTTCATAGAAAAGGAATTTTCCCGCCAATTGATATTTTAATGTCGCTTTCCCGTTTGATGAATCTTGGAATAGGAAAGGGAAAAACAAGGGAAGACCATAGAAATTTTGCGGACCAGCTTTATGCCTGCTATGCAAAAGGAAGGGATATGAGAAAACTTGTTGCAATTATCGGTGAAGAGGCTTTAAGTGAAATGGATAAAAAATATTTACATTTTGCTGACAAATTTGAATGGGAAATGATACACCAGGGTTTTAAGGAAAGGGAAATTGAAGAAACATTTGATATTGGATGGAAACTCCTCACCACATTCCCTGAAACAGAGCTTACCCGTGTAAAAAGAGAATATATAGAAAAATATTATTCAAAATGGGTAGCAAAACAAAAAAGGGAACTCGTTGAAACAGGTTAAAGTATCAGTTCTAATTCCTGCTTATAACGAGGAAGAAAATATCCCCTATTTAATTGAGGAAATAGAGGATTTTTTAAAAAAGCATAAGATAGAAGATTGGGAATTTATATTAATTGATGATGGCTCAATAGATAAAACTTATGAAAAATTTTTAAATCTTTCAAAAGGTAAAGAATATTTAAGGGCTTATAGGTATTCAAAAAATCAGGGGAAAACAAAAGCTCTTGGTGTTGGTGCAAAATATGCAAGAGGCAAGATACTTGTAATATTTGATGCTGACCTTCAATTTACCCTTGAGGATGCAAAAAGATTAGTTGAAAAAATAGAAGAAGGATATGACCTTATAGCAGGTAAAAAAATTGGAAATTATGAAAAAAAATTTGTTTCAACTATTTATAATAAACTCGCAAGAATTGTATTTAAAGTTCCTGTTTCTGATATGAATGCAATGAAGGCTTTTAAAAAAGAAATTCTTGAAGAAATTCCACTTAGAAAAGATTGGCACAGATATATAATCCCTTTTGCGTGGGAAATGGGTTATAATATTACAGAATTACCTGTGAGTTTAAGAAAAAGAAGAGCAGGTAAAAGTAAATACAGGGGAATTGGAAGAATAATAGTTGGTTTTATGGATTTAATTGCAGTTAAATTTCAATTAACATTTTTATATAAACCAATGCTCTTTTTTGGAACAACAGGTTTAATTTCAATTTTTCTTGGATTTTTAGTGGGGATAATAGCAGTAATTTTAAGATACGGTTTTAACAAAGGAAATAGAACCCTTATTCTTTTATGCATGCTTTTGATAATATCAGGGCTTTTGCTTTTTGCCATTGGATTTATAGGTGAAGGACTTGCAGGAATATATGATAGAATCCAGAAAATTGAAACAAAAATTAAAGAAAAATGAAAATCCTTTTAACAGGTTCGGGTGGATTTATTGGCTCTTTTTTATGTGAGGAACTTTTCAAAAGGGGATACAAATTAAAAATTATTTTAAGGTATACATCAACTGCAAATCTTGCAAATTTAAATTTTTTAGAAAAAGAAATTTTAGAAAAAATTGAAATAATCTTCGGAGACCTTCAGGATCCAGAGGTTGTCTCTGAAGCAGTAAAAGATGTAGACTATGTAATAAACCTTGCAAGCCTTATCTCTATTCCCTACTCTTTTGTTTTTCCAAGGAGCACAGTATTTAACAACATCTCAATAATAATAAATTTAATGGAAAATTTAAAAAATAAAAAGATCCCTCTAATCCATATTTCCACATCAGAAGTTTATGGTAAAATAAACTATCTTCCAATAGATGAAAATCATCCAAAATCAGCAAAGTCCCCTTATGCTGCTTCAAAAATATTTATGGATGAGTTTGTAAAAAGTTACGGAGAATATTATAAAATTCCATTCAAAATTGTAAGACCTTTTAACACATTTGGTCCAAGGCAATCGCAAAGAGCATTAATCCCTTCTATAATGCTTCAGGTTTTAAAGGGAAAAGCAGTAAGAATAGGAAATCTTTATCCGAAAAGAGATTTTACATATGTTCTTGATATTGTAAATGGAATTATAAACATATTAGAAAGTGATAAAGGATTTGGTGAAGAAATAATACTCTGTTCTGGAAAAAGTTATAGTGTGACAGAAGTTATTGAAAAAATAAAAGAGATTTCAAAAGAAGATTTTAAAATAATAAGAGATGAAAAAAGAGAAAGACCTAAGGAAGTTGAAATAGATAATCTTACTGGCACATTTGAAAAAGCAAAAAAATTGTTCGGATTTTATCCAAAAATCTCTTTTGAAGAGGGACTTAAATTGACATGGGAATGGTTTAAAGAAAATAAAGATAAATACTTTTCTTTTATTAGAGTTGAATGAAAATTCTTTTTATAAGATTCGGAAAGGCAGGAGATCTCATAGTTTTAACACCTATTCTTGAAGTTTTAAAAAAAAATAAAATCAAGGTAAGCTTTTTAATGAGTAAAAAATTTTATGAAATTCTTGAAGGGAATCCATCTATTGAAAAATTTTTTTTTATTGAAGATAATTTCTTTGAAAATATTAAAAAATTAAGAAAAGAAAAATTTGATATTGTTTTTGATTTCAATAAAAAAATACTATCAACTCTTTATTCAATCTTATTATTACCTGCAAAGATAAAAAGACCAAGAAAAAATTCAATAAGAAGGAAATTGGCTGTTCTTTTTAAAATAAAACCCAAAGGATTTCATTTTTCTGAAATATTTTTTGAATCTATTAAAAAAAATTTAAGGATAAATGGGGAGCTTCCTATGCCATTTTTATATAATGAAAAAGAATATAAAGGTTTACCAGAAAATTATGCTGTTTTTTTTCCGGGAGGCTTTTTTGAAAAAAGAAAATGGCCTATAGATTTTTATGAAAAACTTGGGGAAATGCTTAATGAAAAATTAAATATTAAATTAGTAATTCTGGGAGATGAGAAAGATAAAGAAGAAAAGGGCTTTGAAAATAAAATATTTATTGATTTAAGAGGAAAAACTTCCTGGAAAGAAACATTTTATATTGTAAAAAATTCCAATTTTGTTGTTTCTAATGATACTGTTGGGGTTCAAATAGCAGAAGCATATAAAAAGCCTGTTTTTGCTATTTATGGACCAACACTTCCTGAATTTGGTTTTAAACCAAGGGGAAATGGGGTTGTATTTGAAAAATTTTTAAAATGCAGACCCTGCAGTATACATGGAGAAGGAAAATGTAAATTTGATAAAAAATGCTTAAAAGAAATAAAACCTGAAGAAGTATTTAAAAAGATTATTGAATATCTTTCAAAAAAAAGTTAGAAATATCACGGATTGTAACACATCCTGAAATATCCTCTCCTCTTTTTAGAATAACAAATTCTTCTTTCTCTTTTACCATTTTTAAAAATAAATCTGCTATAACTATATTTTCATCATAAAAAGAACAGGGGCTCAGAATCTCATAAATATGCCTTTCATTGTTTTCTTCTTTAAAAATTTCCCATATCTTAACAACACCCATTATTTTATCTTGATGAATTACCGGGATATGGGAATATACTATTTCCTCTTTCAAAATTTCTTTTATCTTTTTATCAGGAGGAAAAGATTTCATTTTTTCATAAGGAACCATTATCTCCTTTGCATGTATTTTCCTTGCTTTTATAATATTTTCAATTAAAATTTTTTCTTCCCTTTCTATTTCGCCCATTTTTTCTATTATGCTCAAACTTTTATTTAATTCCTCAATAAAACCCTCATATTTTTTCCTTTTAAACATCAGTTTTCTTAAAAGAGAAAATAGAAAAATGACCGGGAATAAAAGTTTTTCAAAAAATATATAAAGAAATTTAAAAAGGGGGGTTATAAATGAAGCAAATCTTTCAGGAGATAAAAAAGCAATATTTTTTGGTAAAAGTTCTGTAAATATAAATAATATTATTGAAAAGAAAACAGTTATTAAAATGTCATTTAAAATAATTTCTCTTCGGGGAAAGAAATTGCAAAAAATTTCTGTAAATATGCTTGAAGCAAAAGAGTGCGTTAAGTTAATCAAGACAATAATGATAACAATAAATCTTTCAGGATGATGAAAAATTTTTATTAAGAAATCACTTTCTTTTTTTAAAAAGAGAATATCCTTTTTTCTCAAAGAAAAATAAGCAGTCTCGGTACCGGAGATCAGGAAAGAAAGAACAAAAAGCATTAAAATTAAAAAAATTGGTAAAATCATTTACTTTTTGTATTCTTCCAAGAGTTTATTTTCATAATTTTCCATAATCTTTCTTTCTTTTTTATTTTTATGGTCAAAACCTAAAATATGGGCAAACCCATGAAAGAGCAATTTTAAAAATTCTTCTTTTTCCTTAATAAATCTGTTACATATATATATTTCAGCAACCTCGCCAAGATTGAAAGACAGGACATCAGTAATTCTATCTCTTTTCAAAAATTTTTTATTTAGCTTTCTGATTTTTTGGTCCCCAACAATTATAACATTTATTTCTTCTATTCCTTTTAATTTTTCTTTTTCAAATATCTTTTTTATTTTTCTTTTAGAAAAAAATGGGAAACCCTTTTTTGAAGTAGTATAAAAATTGACTCTAAAATTTTTTATATTCAGGTCTTGCATGGAACTGGGAAATAAGAATGGGCACAAATATTTCTTCTATTTTTTCAAGATCCTTTCTTTTAATATCACATTCATCAAGCTGACCATCCATAAATCTTCTATTTATCATTTCCCTCACAACTTCTCTTATTTTTAATGGACTGACTTCGTCAAGGCTTCTCACTGCTGCTTCAACAGTATCAGCAAGCATTATAACTGCTTCTTCTTTCGTTTTCGGTTTAGGTCCCGGATACCTGAATTCTTCTTCCCGTATATTGGGGTCCGAAATCCTTGCTTTTTCATAAAAGGGAACCATACAGGTGGTACCGTGATGGGTCTCTATAATATTTATAATTTCTTTTGGTAATTTATATTTCTTCGCCAGTTCAACTCCATATTTTACATGATTTTTCACTATTAAAGTGCTTATTTTAGGAGAGAGCCTATCATGGGGATTATATTCAGTCTGGTTTTCTGCATAGTAATCAGGATTTACAAGTTTACCTATATCATGAAAATAAGCGCCAACCTTTGCAAGAAGTGAATTTGCACCGATAACCTTTGCCGCACTTTCTGCAATATTTGCAACGATTTCTGAATGCACAAAAGTTCCTCTTGCTTTATTTTTCAGTTCTATTAATAAAGGATGATACAAATTTAAAAGTTCCATTAGAACAAAATCTGTTGTAATACCAAAAATTCTTTCATAAAGAATAAGAAAAATTGATAAAAATGAAATGGAGATTACGCTGGATAAAAGGTTACCTATGAAAATTTTATTAATATCATATTTAACTCCGAAAATAAAAGAAAGAAAAATAGTTATTATAGAACCGGTTAAGAAAATTATTAAAATACTTGTGTATAAATAAAATCTTGTTTTTAAAAATCTTATGAGAAGAACTCCTATGGTTCCCATGAATATAAAAAACAGGAAAACAGCAAGGGATGAACCAAAATATATTGAAAGATACAGAGAACCTAAAAAATTCATAAATATACCAAAAAGAGGAGAAGAAATAATTCCGGAAATAATAGCAAAGAATGGAAAAGGTACAAAATAATAATCTAAATTAAGTTTTATTAGAATGTATGATGATATGATTAAAGTGGTTAAATTTATGAAATGGGCGCTTAAATTTAGAATATCATTATAAATTTTCTTAAAGTAAAAACGAGTGACATAATAGAATATCATAAATATAAAGGAGAAAAGAAGAAAAATACCCCATCTATTTTCAAAAGTCTTAACCCCCCTTTGTTTCAGCATTTCCTGCAGGAAAAATAATTTTTCTTCAACTTGAGGGGTAACTCTTTCATGGGCACCAATTATTTTTTCCCCTTTTAATATCACATATTTATAAGGAATTATTGAAAGCTCTGCTTCCTTTATCCTCCTTTTTGTAAAATCTTCGTCAAATTTGTAATTTGGTTTAAAAGAAGTTAAAAAAATCTCATAAAAAATTCTTTGTATTTTAATGTTCCCGGGATAAAATTCTTCACTTTTTTTCTTAACAATTTCTTCAACATCTTTTATATCAATAATCTCATTCAAACTTATTTCTTTTTCTTTTCCATCTTCTTTTAAAATAACCTCATCTCCATATTTTTTTAATATTTCCTTGTCCTCTACTATTATCTTTTTAATTAAATTCCCATAAAGTTCATTAAATTTTTTCATAAAAATTTCTTTATCTCTTTCTAAAATAAAATTCTTTATCTCTATATTTCCTATATTTTCTTTAAATTCAGGATTTCTAAAAATATAAGGTTTTATATTTCTTTTTGTAATTTCAATTTCCTTTTCTATTTCCTCTTTTTCTTTCGGAACTTTAAGTTCAACAGGTGAAATTATATCATAGGGCACTATTTCTCCTACCCTGAAATAAATCCTTTTTAAATTTCCTCTATCCCCTGGATATAAAAGAGTAATTAAAATTATAAAAGAAATAGAAATGAAAAATTTATAAAATCTATCTTTCCTGATCCCTTCTTTTCTTTTCTTCATATCTCTCATAAGCCTCTATTATTTCCTTAACAACTGGATGTCTCACAACATCATTTTTGTCAAAATAACAAAATTTTATCCCTTTTATACCTTTGAGAATTTCCATTGCAACTTTCATTCCAGAAGGAAGATTTGGGGGAAGGTCAATCTGCGTTATATCTCCTGTTACTGCAACTTTTGTAAAAAGTCCAATTCTTGTTAAAAACATCTTCATTTGAAGTGGCGTAGTATTCTGAGCTTCATCAAGAATGATAAAGGCATTAGAAAGTGTTCTACCCCTCATATAAGCAAGTGGTGCTATCTCTATAATGCCTGCATCTGTGTATTTTTTTATCTTATCATAAGGAATCATCTGGAAAAGAGCATCATAAAGGGGCACAAGATAAGGTTCAACCTTCTCTTTATAATCTCCTGGAAGATAGCCAAGGGATTCACCTGCTTCAACAGCAGGACGGGTTAGAACAATCCTCTCAACTTTTTTAATCCTTAAAAATTCTATTGCAACCCCTACTGCAAGGAATGTCTTTCCTGTTCCTGCAGGACCAACTGCAAAAACAATATCATTTTCTCTCAAAGAATAAATATAATTTTTTTGATTCTCTGATTTCGGATATATAATTTTTTTAGGAGTAATAATATAATCCTTTTCAAATTCTTTTTCTTCACCAAGTTTTGCCATTTCAAAAGCAGAAATTATTTCATCTTTTTCTAAAAAGGTGCCTTCCTTTGCCATTTTTTCAAGTATTTTAATAACCCTTTTTAAAATTTCAAATTCTCTTTCATCTCCTGTAAAGAAAAGCTCCTCACCCCTTATGTAAATTTTTCCCTGAAAGCTTTCCTTGAGGATCCTTAAATTTTCGTTAGCAAGACCAAAAACTTCTTTTAAAGGAAAATTTTTTAATGAAATTACCTTCTCCACTTACCTAAAAATAAATAATTTTTAAAAATTTTTTTATCTTGGTATTGTAAGCACCTGTCCCGGATAAATAATGTTGGGATTTTTAATCTTATCTTTATTTGCTTCATAAATCTTCTTCCACTCCCTTGCATTTCTGTATATCCACCAGAAAGAGGAAATTTTGGAAAGATAATCACCCCTTATCACAGTATATGTTTTATCAAGACCATGTGGTATCTTTAAAACCTCTCCGGGATATATGAGGTTAGGGTTCTTTATTTTATCAAGATTTGCCCTGTATATTCTTGGCCATGCCTTGTAAGTTCCGTAAATAAATTTATACTCTGCTATTTTTGAAAGAAAATCTCCTTTTTTAACAGTGTATTCAGAAGGATATTTTGAAATTTCTTCTTTTAAAGAATTTATCTCTTTCTGTAAAGAACCTATTTTTTCATCTAAATTTGCACATTCAGATCTCAAAGGATTTACTTCATTCTGACAGTTTGAAAGTTCTGCCTGGACTTCATTTAAAACAGCCTTTAAAGAGTCTATAATTTCTCTTGCCCTTTTTTCTGTAAGCTTTTCCTGCGAAAAAAGAATAAAAGGGAAAAATAAAATAAATGAAATTTTTTTCATCTTACCCCCTTTAATATCCCTGTTTTATAGCCTCAAGGAGTTTTGAAAGAGAATCCCTTTCCTTTTCAAGGTTCTTTAAAAGGTTTTCCTTTTCTGTTTTCTGATTTGTCAAATTTTCTTTTTCAGACCTGCATTCATTCAATGCAGCCTTAGCAGCTTCAAGAGCCCTCCTTGTTTCCTCAAGCTGGTTCATTGTTTCCTTTGATACACCCTTTGCACACCCCATTATGCTTATAAAAATTATCATCACTACACTTAATTTTTTATACATTTTACCTCCTTAAAAACTTTAAAATTATACTCTATTTAAATTTTTTTTGTCAATTATTTGTAGAATACCATAAAATTTTAAAAGTGAAAGATTATTGAAAAAAAATCATATTTTCAAAATTTTAAATTTTTTCTTCTTTTCATTAACTTTTATCTCTAAAAA
>JBDRZD010000036.1:0-19002 GCA_039803745.1 Caldifarciminota bacterium | reverse complement strand
AGGTAAATTTTAACAAGTTTTACCCTTTTTTTATCACTTTCAACAATTTCAAATTTGTATCCCTCATATTCAATTATTTCCCCTTTTTGAGGTATTCTTCCTGTAATATAGAGTAAAAAGCCATTAATGGTTTCAAAATCTCCCTCTGGAAACTTAATTAAATATCTTTCAAAAAGATCATCTATTCTCATCATCCCATCAACTATTATAAAATCTTGATAGATTTTCTTCTCAAATTCTGTCTCTCCTATAAGTTCTAACATAATATCATAAAGGGTTAAAAAACCACTTATACCACCAAATTCATCAATCACTATTACAAAGGGCATATTTTCTTCTTTTATTTTTTTAATGACTTCAATTATTTTTGTATTTTCAGGAACTATTATTGGTTTTCTTAAATATTTATAAATATCTTTCTTTTTTTTAATTCTTTGTATATCCTTAACGTGTAAAACTCCGATTATCTTATCAATTGAATCTTTATAAAAGGGGATTCTTGTGAAGGATGTGCTGAGAAATTCTTTAAATATTTCGTCAATTTCTTTATCAATTTTAATTGCAAAAAGTTCTTTTCTTGGCTTAACAATTTCTTTTACATTTTTTTCAGAAATTCTTAAAATAGACCTCAATGCTCTTCCAAATTCTATACTTATTTCCTTTTCTTTTTCTTTTAATAAACTTGTAAGAAATATTTCCTCTTTAATTTTGTCTTCTTTTTCTCTTTTTTTAAATAAGGTTTTTATTATAATTATTATTGGTGGATAGAGAACTTTTGAGGAATGGAAAATGAATTTATAAAATTTTGAAAAAATAAATTCCGGATAAATTCTTGATATTGTTTTAGGAATAATTTCACCAAATGTGACAATAATTAAGAAAGAGAAAATACCTCCAATTATGGCTGCGTATCCTTTTGATACTTTGAAATAAAAAAAGGTTGTTAAAGATACAGCAATTCCAACATTTACAAAATTATTACCAAATAAGATTGTGGAAAGAACCTTTTTTGGATCCTTTATAAATAAATTGGAATATTTTTCCTCTGATAATTTTTTAATTTCAATAGGTGAAAGGGTAATATAGGCAATTTCAAAACTTGAGAATATAAAGGAAAGGGAGATTAAAAAGAGTATAATCAAAATTTCAAAATACATCCTCTTCTGAAATAAATATCGCTTCTGCTTCCTCTTTTATTTCCTTAACTAATCTTGTTAAAACTTTTTTTGGTCCTATTTCTATAAAACATTTTGCCCCATGCTTCCACGCACTCTCAACACATTTTGTAAATAAAACAGGTGAGTTTAATTGTTTTTCTACATTTTTTTTAATTTTTTCAGGATCTGTTTCAATTTCTCCTGTGGCATTTTGAATTATAGGAAATATTGGTTTTTTAAAAATTTTATTCTTTAGGAACTCTGAAAATTTCTCTGCAGGTTTATCCATTAAAGGAGAATGAAATGCAGCAGAGACTACAAGTGGTATTATTTTACCTTTTCTTTTGTTTTTAAGTTCATTACAAATTTCTTCAACTTCTTCTTTTTTACCGGAGATCACTATTTGAGAAGGTGAATTATAATTCGCAATAACACAAAATTTAAATTTGTTTTTTTCTATAATTTCCCTTACTTCTTCCTCTTCAACTCCTATTATTGCTGCCATACTACCCGGAAATTCTTCCCCTGCTTCATGCATGAGTTTCCCTCTCTCTTTCACAATTTCAAGGACATCTTCAAAAGAAAGAACTTCTCCTGCATAAAGAGCCGTAAACTCACCTAAACTGTGTCCGAATGCACAAAGTGGTTTTTCTTCAACCTTTTCTTTATATATTTCAAAAATACCAATACTAAAAGATAAAATCGCAGGTTGCGCATAAATTGTTTTTGTAAGTTCAATTTCAGGTCCTTCAAAACACAATTTTTTTAAAGGCAAATTTAAAATTTCTTCACATCTATCAAAAATTTCTTTAAATTTCTGACTTTTTTCATAAATTTTTTTACCCATTCCAACCCATTGAGATCCTTGTCCTGTAAAAATTAATGCGTAATTTTTTACCATTCCATTAAGATTGTTCCCCAGGTAAATCCTGCTCCAAAAGAGGTCATCAATATAATCTGTCCCTTCTTTAAAAGTCCTTTTTCAATCATTTCCCTTAAAGCAATTGGAATTGATGCTGCGCTTGTATTCCCATATTTTTCTATATTTACATATACTTTTTCTTTTGGAAGATTAAGTCTTTCTCTCAATGCCTCTATTATTCTTATATTTGCCTGATGAGGAATAACCCAGTCTATTTCAGAAGGTTTTATTTTTGCCATTTCAATAACCTTTTCAGTTGATTCCTGCATCTTTAAAACTGCATTTTTAAATACTTCTCTTCCTTTCATCTTTATATAACACATTCTTTTTTCAAGTGCCTCTAATGAAAATGGAAAAGAAACTCCACCTGCTGGCATTATAAGCAGGTCTCTAAGACTTCCATCTGCGCCAAGATCCCAGGCAATAATTTTATTCTTGCTATTATCCTTTTTAAGAAGGATTATACCAGCACCATCGCCAAAAAGAACGCAGGTAGAACGGTCAAGCCAGTCAAGGTATCTTGAAAGTGTTTCTGCTCCAGCAACCAGAACATAATTTATTTTGTCATTTCTTAAAAAGGAATCAGCAATTATAAGACCGTATAAAAATCCCGGACAGGCAGCAGAAATATCAAAAGCAAAGGCATTTTTGGCTCCTATTTTTGTTTGAAAATTGCATGCCGTTGATGCAATTAAGTTATCAGGAGTTGCTGTTGCAAATATTATTGCATCTATTTTTAATGGATCAAAATTGATTTCTTTAAAAAGTTTGAGTGTTGCCTTTGCTGCAAGGTCAGATGTAACTTCATCATCTTTTGCAATTCTTCTCTCTTTTATTCCTGTTCTTTCTGTTATCCACTCATCAGATGTTTCAACTATTTTTTCAAGGTCAAAATTTGTTAAGATAGTTTCAGGAACATAACTTGAAACACCAAGGATTTCAAAACTCATAGAATTTAATTATATTTTTTAAAAAAATAAAAAATCAAATTATTTTGGTATACCTGACCAGTATGGAAAATGGCAATTGCCAATATTTGTTAATCTCTTTACATTTGAGCCATCAAAGTTCATCACATATATATCATAAGAGCCTTCCCTTGTAGAAACAAAAACTATATGGAGTCCGTCAGGTGAAAAACAGGGGTCTTCATTTGAGCCCTCATAGGTTAATTTGAAAGTTTTTTCTCCAAATGGGTCAGTCAAATATATTTGATTTCTTCCTTCTTCGTCAAGGGCAACATATGCTATAAAATCTCCTCTTGGTGACCAGTTTGGTGAAGTATTATAACTTGTCTCATAAGTAATTCTTCTTAAATTTAATCCATCCTTATCTATTATAAAAATGTGGGGTGAACCCAAGCGGTCAGATACAAAGGCTATTTCATTCCCTTTGCTTGAAACAGATGGTGATATATCTATAAAGGGCGAATATGTTAACCTTTTTAATTTTCTATTCTCTATGTTCAAAATATATATTTCAGGGTCGCCATCTTTTGACAAAGTAATGCATATCTCCCTTGAATTTGGGAAAAAACCACCTGGAAGATTTAATCCCTTCTTTTCTGATATTAAAAGGGATATTTTACTTTTCTCTAAATCTATCAAATAAATTCCCATTAAATCTTTTTTTATGTATGTTGAATAAACTATCTTTTGACCACAGGGAGAAACTCTTGGAAAGAGCTTTTTTTCACCTTCTGTCTCTATTTTTCTTATATTATAGCCATCGTAATCCATCATATATAATTCTCTTTTTTCATTTATATCAAATGTAAATACGATGTATGTTTCAAATATTCCATCCTCTCCTGTTAATTTTTTCACAACAAAATTTGCTATTTTATGGGCTAATTTTCTTTCAGGAAGTAAAAGTGAGAAGTTTTCTCTTGCGATTCTTTTTCCAAGAGCAATGTCAATAAGTTCAACTATTATAGTGTTATCCTTTTCTTTTGTTTCACTTCTTAAGAGTATATTACAGCCAAGATTTCTCCAGAAGGCAAAATCAGAGTAATGTTTTTTCTCTATGATATTTGAATCAGGAATTGTAATTCTAAAGTAAAGGGAAAATTCAAGGTCATCTTTTAAAACTTTTTGTACCTCCTTTAATTTCCTCTTTAATTCAGGTGAGATTTTTTCAAAAAGACCAAAAGGGAATATACCAATATCAAGTTTTTTTGCTTCTCCTCCTTTCAATTTTAAATAAACTTCTCCTTGTGAGAAAAGGATGCACGGAAAAATTATAAAAATTATCTTTTTCACGGCACTTCAAATTCAAGATAAACCCTTAAGAATTCCATATTCATTTCTTCTGGCAAGGGTGGAACCCTTTTGGTTAATATAACTGCCCTTAACGCAGATTGATCAAAAATTAAATCTCCTGAAGTTTTTTCAATCCTTATATCTTGAAGCGAACCATCTTTTAATATTACAAAATATATTGTTGCCCTTAAAGTATCTTTATGTAAATGGGTATAATTCCAATTTTCACTTATTTTTTGTAAAAGAATTCCAAAATAATATGAATAGGGTATGTTTATACTTAATTTTGCTTTTCCTCCTCCTTTTAATGAAAGGTGGGGAATCCCTTCTTTCTTCACTTTTTCCTCTTTCTTTTTTGCTCTTTTAGGGATTTCTCTTATTTTTTCCACAATTCCTGATTCCTCGGATGTTTTTTCCAATAATTTACCTTCACTTACTGCTTCTTTAATTTCTATATAAAAAACAGTTTGGGGAAGATAAATTTTTTCCCTTTCTCTTTTTATGTAAAAGGAACCTATAATAAAAACATGTAAGAAAAAAGAAATCAAAAATTCCCTTATCATTCTCTTTTGGGCTCAAGTAAAAAACCAACCCTTTCAAACCCTTTGTCTTTTATTTCCCCAACTATTTCCATGACAAATCCATAAGAAAGTTCTTTATCAGCCTTTATGAATACTTCCTTTTTTCCCTTTTTTGAAAGAATTTCAAGATAAAAAGGCAATTTAGAAATCTCCACTTCCTCTTCACCCACAAATATTTTTTTATCTTTTCTTAAAGTTATTGTTATTGCTTCTTTTTTTAATTCTTCTGTTTTTTTTGATTTTGGCAAATTTACCTCAAAACCTGTTTGAAGAAGAGGGCTTGTTATAAGAAATATAACAAGAAGTGTAATGCTAACATCGGCAAGGGAAGTTATATTTATCTCTGAAATAAATTTTCTTTTCATTTAAAGAATTAAGTATTTTTTAATTTTTATTTTTACATCCTTTAAAAATTCTTCACAAAGAGAATCATATTTATTTGTTTCATTTATAAAATAGTTGTGAAAAATTAAAGATGGGATTGCAACAAGAAGCCCTGCAATTGTGGTAATCAAAGCATCTGCAATTCCAGGAGCAAGCACACTTATATGGGCAGAGCCTGTTCTTTTTATTTCAAGGAATGCTTCCATAATTCCCCATACGGTTCCAAGAAGCCCTAAAAATGGGCTCACACTTGTTATTGTTGCAAGAACCGGGATATATTTTTCAAGTTTTTCAATTTCTTTTTTATAAATTTTTTCAATATTTTCAAAAAGAATTGAAGATAATTCAATTTTAGCAGGGTTTTCCTTTATTTTCTCAATTTCGTTCACCACAATTTTTAAAACAGAAGAAGGTAAAATTTTCTTTTTTAAATCAAATGGATTTTTTTTTATTAAATCTTCGAAGGGAATCTCATTAAATTTTTCAATAAAACTTCTTGTCCTTTTTTTAATAAGTAAAAATTCAAAAAATTTTTTAATGAATATTGCCCAAGAAAGAACAGAAAGAAAGAATAAAATTATGAGTATTAATTTTGCAAAAGGACTTGCAGTTTCAAAACCCCTTACAATTATATCTAAGTTTAAAATTTTCATTTAATCTCCTTTAATTTTTCCTTTGCCTTTATTGCTTCTTCTGACTCAGGAAAATTTTTTATGATTTCCTCATAATACTTTTTAGCCTTTTCTTTATTTCCCTCTTCCTCAAAAATATTTCCAAGTTTTAAAAGAGAGTATTTTGCCTTTTGGGATTTAGGATAATCCCTTACTATTTCTTCAAAAAGAGTTTTAGCCTTTTCTTTATTTTGAATATAAAGATATGCATCGGCAAGAAAATATTTTGCATCTATTATATATTCACTTTCAGGATATCTTTTTATGAATTCTTCAAATTCACTTATACATAAATTGTATTCGCCAGCACTATAATCTTTAAGAGCCTGTGAATAAATTATCATCTCCTCATTCTTTTCTTCTTTAACTTCTTCTTTTGTTTCCTCTTTTTTAACTTTTCCTTTCCTTAAAAAATTCTCCATTTCATCTAATCTTGTTTCAAGAGAGAAAAGTTTTCTTTCAAGAGTTTCAAGCCTATATGTAATGTCTGCTTTTAACTCCTTTAATTCTTTATATTCTTTTTTCTGTAAACTATCTATTTTTTGTGTTCTTACATAAATCTCGTCAATTTCATCTCTTACACGATTCAATTCATTTCTAAAATTCCTTATAGGAGCACAAAAACTTAAAAATAAAAATATAAAGATTAGTTTTTTTATTCTTTTACTTTGAATTCTGCTCTCCTGTTTATAGGTTTATTATTTGGATCTATAAGGCGTGTTTCTCCATAACTTATGATTGAAAGTCTATTTGGATCAATTCCAAGTTTAACCAGGTAATCCCTTGCACTTTTTGCCCTTCTTTCACCAAGTCCCATATTGTATTCTTCAGTCCCTATATCACAGGTATGTCCTTCAATTATAACATTTACTTCAGGATATGCCTTTAGTATTTCTGCATTCCTTTTAAGAATTTCTGCATCTCCCGGTCTTATATCATATTTATCAAAATCAAAATGTATTGTTTCAAGCACAAGAGGTGGTCTTTCAGGAACTTCTTCTTTAACCTCTTCTGGTGGTTTTGGAAGTTCTTCCATTGGTGCTTCAACCTTTACAGTTTTTCTTTTTGCACACATAAGGGTCATTATCACCATTCCTACCACTATATACTTTTTCATATTTCCTCCTTTTTAATTTTAAGAATATAAATTATAACTTTATCCTGAAATTAAAGTCAAATGTTGAAAAATTTTTATAAATTCTTTATAATTATTATCTTTAATTTTTGGTGGGCGTAGCTCAAGTGGTAGAGCGCCAGACTGTGGCTCTGGTGGCTGGGGGTTCGAGTCCCCTCGCCCACCCTTCGCCCCTGTAGCTCAATTGGACAAGAGCGTCTGGCTTCGGACCAGATGGTTGGGGGTTCAAGTCCCTCCAGGGGCGTAGAATATATTCTTTAAAATTTTATATATATCATAGATTTTTAAATCCTTTCTTCCTTTTTCTTTTAAATCGGGATACCTTATTAAATAAATTCCTTCCATTGAATGATTTGCGTCATCAGGTCCTGTATCATTTTCAAAGGTATATATATTTTTTATCCCTATACTTCCTATGCTTCTCCATTTTAAATCACCAAAAAGAATTATTAAATCAGGAGGAATCCCTTTTATTTGAGGATATATTTCTTCAGGATAATAAGCAAAAGTGTTTATTTTATTTCCTTTTTCATCAGGTATTTTTTCAATTTCTTCTTTTAATTCTCTTCTTATTCTCTTATAATCCTTTTTATCCACAATCCCTTCTTTTTCCCTTCCCTTTATATTCAAAAAAATCCTTCCATAATAACCACCTTCTCCCCAGGCAATAGTTTTTGAAAAGTCAATATTCTGGATTTCAAGTCTTTTTGTTTCTTCAGGATAATTCTTTAATTTTAAAAAACCATTTTTAATTAACCATTCATTTATTGCAATTCCTCCTTCCATTCCTTTTGCTCCATGGTCAGAAAGAATAAATATATAAGAATTATCAGGCAAAAGATTTATAACTTCTCCAATTTTTTCATCAAGATAAATGTAATATTTTTTAACTTCCTTTTCATATTTATTTCCCTTTTCATACTTTGGGTGATTTTTATCAAAAAATTTCCAGAAACCGTGATGGATTCTATCAGGTCCCATTTCAACAAAAAAGAATAAATTCCATTCCTTATTTTTCATCAAATATTTAACAATTTCAAATCTCTGTTCTGTCATTTTATATATTTCCTCTAAAAGCCATTCCTTATCATCTGTTCTGAATTTTCTTACATCAAAAATATATTCACCAAATTTTTCTTCAATCTCTTTTTTAATTTCTTCAGGGTATGCATATTGAGATTTTGAATCAGGTGTTAAAAAACAGGAGATTCTTATTCCATTTAATGGTTTTGGAGGATAAGAAGGTGGGACTGCAAAGGATATCACCTTATATCCAGTTTTTGAAATTTCCTCAAATATTGTATCTTCTTTAACATCATATGAAGTTGTTATTGAAAGAGTATAGTCTTCATAGGATTTTCTGTTTCTGAATCCATAAATTCCAAGTTCACCGGGTGTTTTACCTGTAATAATTGAAAGCCATGCAGGAACAGTTATTGGAGGAATTATACTCTCTAAAATTCCATACTCACTTTCCTCTTTTAAATTTTTAAAATTCTTTAATTCATCTATCCATTCTTCAAAAATTAAATTATAAGGAACTCCATCAAGTCCTATTATGAATACTTTCTTATCTAATGATACCAAGCCAATCTTTTAAAAGGAATATAATCCTTCCAATTAAAAGGGAAATTCTTGCCATCACAGTATATCCAAAGGATGCGCCAAAACCTATCATTAAAAATATTATTCCTATTCTTGAAAAACCTTTCAATACTCCTTTATGTTCAAGGGAGAAGAAAAAGTAAATTAAAACACATAGTGTTCCTATAAAGATAATTAATGAATTAAAAAACTCTAAGGAAAAAGAAAAAGGAGGTAAAATTGTATCCTTTACTTGAACAAGGATTGCCTCTTTAAATTCAGGGGAAATTGCCATTCCATTTAATGCACCAAGTAAGAATCCAATTGGATATCTTATAAAATAGGAATATTTGGGAATTAAAATTGAAAAATAGAGAATTGCAAACATAAAAGGAATCAAGGTCAGGAATTGTTTTTCTAAGAAAAGTGGTTTTATTATATATGGATATGCTGCATTATGCCAGTAAATGTTTATATAATATCCAACTGTAACACCAACAAGTAAATGCTCTGCAAATTTATATAATGGGTTATCTTTATAAAGAAAAGAAAATATTGCTATTGTTAAAATTGCTGCAATCCATATCCATGGATTAAGAGATATATTCATTATTTCCTCCTTTTTAAAAGAACTATATATCCTATATTTCCAATTATTACAAAAAGGATTATCAGGATATGGGATATTGATACTGCATCTATTCCGGAAGTAGCAAGTTCTCTTCTTTCAATAAGTTTTTCATATTCAGCAGCACCTTTCATACCTCCCAAAAGACCAACAAATTGTCCTGTCCTTAAATAAGGATAATAATCGGCAGCCATAACAGCAGTAACTCCTGCAGCAATATCCTGTCCATATCTTCCTCTTGCAAGGTATATCCAGGAAACCGGCAGCGCGGAACCAGAAATTGAAACAACAAGTGCTATCTGGTCATAATTTTTAACATCCTTAAATATTGGTAATGTATCAGTTTTATTCCCAAAATAATCATAAGGAAATATTTTTCTTATATCCTCACCAAATCCAAGAATAGTTGCAGTTATATCTGGTCTGAATCCCAAAAATACATAATCCTTACCATATTTTTTATTGTATTCTTTCGGAATTTCTGTCATAACTTCAAGAGCAAGCCCTGTTCCTGCTGGGTTTAATGTGAGTCCGATTAGTCTTAAATTTTTTAAAAAGGCATGTCTTGCTATTGCCCTTGACATTGGATGGCATTCAGGATAAACTGAAGCATCGTAATCCATTGATAGAACTATAACTGCTCCTTCAGGCTGTTTTTCTATAAAATCAAAAAGTGATTTGACAGGATGGGAACTTCCGATAGGTAAATTTAAGGGTTTTATAAGAGGTATTATAATAAAGATTGCAAGAATTAAATAAATTATTCTTCTATCAATCTTTGCAAGATATTCAAGGAATTTCATTTTTACCTCCCAAGCCAGTTCCTTTCAATTCCTAAAATTATTTTGATTGATGTTGCGATTATTCCAAGCCCAACACCAATTGCTATTCCCCTTTTTGCTGCAAGGTTTGGAACATCAAGTATCCATTGGGCAAAAGAAGGAACATATGGATGTATTAAATCACCTATTGGTATTACTCCTATCATTACAATGAATGCTGCCAAAAGAAGTAAGGTTGCTTCAATGTTTCTTGCTCTGAATGCTCTATAAGCAGCAGAAGCCATATAAAAAGCGAGTATTGCAAACATTGATGATTGTAATGGTATTTGAATATAGTTAAAGATTTTATCAAATAGTGTTCCACTTTTTATTCCCCCTATAAATCCTATAAGCGCAGTGGCAACGAGAGAGACGAGAAGTGTAATTGAATAGGGTATGTCTTTCCTTTCCTTTATTTTTCTTGTATGATGTCTTACAAGACTTGCAACAGCAAGAACAATTGCGAAAGAGGAAATTCCTAAAATCCATCTTAATATGGTACTATAAAAGTTTTGAGACCATGATGTAGGGATATAGAATTGGAAAAAAAGAAGGAAACCCATTAAAAAACATATAAACATCGGTATCTTTTTTTGTAGCATTTTTATCCTCCACCAAATATAAATTCAAAAGGTTTTTTCCCAAATAGTCCCAAAATTCCTCCTAAAAATATTATTATCCATATTATTGCCTTCATCATATCCTGTGCCCTTATTGTTGAAACAAGAACCGGTTCTCTTGAAAGATAAGCCGATGCTGCATAGAGTTCTTCTCCTATGAGTGTATAATCACAGGCTGTTATAAAGAAAGGCAATTGTGTTACTGCATCTGTTCCTGCAATCTGAATAGCACCAGTTGTTGCACCTGTTTCTGCTAAAATTAATGATTCAGCCCAGAACATTCCGAGGAAGAAATTTGTTGCTGGTTTTTCCCTTACCATTATTCCACAAACAGCAGAAGCATAACCAAATTGTGAATCTGTTACATAATAAACAGAATCAGCATTAAAAAGGTCTGGTCTTCCTGCCATCGTATATGCTTCTTTTACAACTTCTCTTGCAATTAAATAAACAACTGGATCACGGTTCGGAATAATTATGTTGGTTTCATATTCAGCAGCCTTTTTAACAACCTGTGAAAGTATATTTAATGATGCAATTGTTGCAACATCTGAAATTGTTGAAAGACCAGGAATATAAAGAATTGGTCTTCCCATCTCTGTTGATCTTCCGACTGCTTCTTCAACAGCATCAAGTCCTGGTATTTTCCTTAAAAATAAACTTATTCCCTTTTTTGCTCTTTGTATGAAAAATAGTATAAATGTTAAGAAAAGAAAAACACCTATCATTATATTTAATCTTCCAAGATGGAAATACTGTGTCTTCGGAATTGCAGAAAGAATATCTTCTGATTCAAAAATTTTATCTTTATAGTAGAGTGTTATCTTATAAAAATATTCTTTCCCATTTTCAAGTCCTATATCCTTATAGGAATTTAGAATTGTCACAAGTGTTTTAATTTTTTCAAATTCACCTTCTCTTGATGTGCTTCTCCATATTGTTACAGAATCACATTTTTCCCCTTTTTTCTCTTCCGGCCATTCCCATTCTATTATAATTGCTCCTCCTGCATCATATGGAGCATCATAAACCTTAAAATTAAAGAAAATTAAAAAATATATTAAAGTTTTCATTCCTCACCTTTTTCCTTTTTTGATTCATTTATAACTCTTGCAGCAATTTCAGATGGGACCTCTTCATAATGTGAGAACTTCATTGAAAAAACTCCTTTCCCTTTCGTGATACTTTTCAAACTATCTGCATATCTATAAATCTCTGCAAGGGGAACATATGCCTTTATTTTCTGCTTTTTTCCGAATCCTTCCATCCCCAATATTTTTCCCCTTCTTGCATTTAAATCTCCAATAATTTCTCCCATGTATTCTTCAGGAACTATCACTTCAATCTCATATATAGGTTCTAAAAGATACGGTTCTGCTTTTTGCTGTGCTTCCCTGAATGCCATACTTCCTGCTATTTCAAAAGCAATATTTGATGAATCAACTTCATGATATTTGCCATCATATAGGGTTACTTTTACATCAACAACAGGATAACCTGCTAAAACTCCTGATTGCATTGCCTTTTTAATTCCTGTTTCAACCGCAGGGATAAAGTTTGAAGGTATTGCTCCTCCGAATATATCATTCACAAATTCATATCCTTCCCCTCTTTTCTTTGGTTCTATTCTTATAAAACATATACCATATTGACCTCTTCCACCACTTTGTTTTACATATTTACCCATTGCTTCTGCCTTCTTTCTTATTGTTTCCCTATAAGGAATTTTTGGTCTTTCAGTTCTTACATTTACTCCAAATTTCCTTTTTATTTTTGATATTATAACATCAAGATGGACACTACCAAGTCCTTCTATTATCCTCTGTTTAAGTTCAGGGTCATAATAAAATCTAAATGTTGGATCCTCAAAGGAAACTTTTTGGAGTGCCTCCATAACTTTCTCTTCATCCTGTTTGGATAGTGGAACAACAGCAATTGATATTGAAGGATTTGGAAATTCAATTGGTTTCAATTTTAAAGGTTTTTCAAGTGATGAGAGTGTATGAGAGGTACTTGTATTCTTTAATTTGACAACTGCTCCAATTTCACCTGTTCTTAAAATTTCTGTTTCTTTTCTCTCCTTCCCCATTACTTTGAATATCTGATTTATCTTTTCCTTTGCCGCTTTATTCACATTTAAAACTTCTGTTCCTGCTTTTAGTTCTCCATTAAAAACCCTTATATAATATATTTCACCAAGATGCGGCTCTGTAAAGGTTTTAAATACAAAAGATAATAGATCTCCTTGAGGAGAAGGCATTATCTCAACTTCTTTTTCCTCAGAGTCAAAAGCCTTATATTTTCTTTCAAATGGCGAGGGGAAATAATCTATTATTGCATCCAGTAATTCTTCAATTCCTATTCCCTCTATTGAATCTCCATAAAGAACAGGGACAATCTCTCCATTTTTTACGCCTCTTTTTAACACCTCTTTGAGTTCAGAGGCACCTATTTCTTCTCCTTCCAAATATCTTGTAACAAGTTCTTCTGAAAGTTCTATAACTGATTCCATATATTTTTCTTTAATTTTCTTTAAATCTGCTGGTAAATTTTCATCAAATATATTCCATGTACCTTCAAAATTAACTCCCTTCCCTTTTGGAAATTGGAGTGGGAAAAATGAGACTCCTTCAAATGTTTCTTTTAATCTTTCAATTAATTCATCAGGATTTGAATTTTCCATCTTCATCTTACTTACAAATATCATACAGGGCAATTTTCTTTCAAAAACTTTTTGCCCGAATATCTCTGTTCCTGTTTGAATTCCAGAGGTAGAATCAACCACAAGAATGACACTATCTGTTACTTCTATCCCTGCTATAAACTCTCCCTGAAAATCAAGAAATCCAGGGGTATCTATAATTTCAAATTCCTCATTTTTATATTTAAAGTGGGCACAGGAAAGGTTTATTGATATTTTTCTTTCAATCTCTTCAGGGTCATAATCAAGGATAGAATTTCCCTGAGATGGATTCCCAAGCCTTTGTGTAACTTTTGCCTTATAAAGGATTGCCTCTGCAAGTTGTGTTTTACCACAACCACCATGACCTGTAAATAAAACCACCCTCATTTTACCTCCACAAAATATTTTTTATTCTTTTTTTCTTCTTTTGATTTCCTCCTTTATATATTCAATTATTTCGCTTAAAGGGGTGCCCGGACCAAAAAGTTTCCCCACCCCCATTTCATAAAGCTTTTGTGCATCATCTTCTGGTATTATTCCACCACCTGTTAAAAGGACATTATCAAGCCCTTTTTCCTTCATAAGTTTTAAAATTTCCGGAAATATTGTCATATGAGCACCTGAAAGTATGCTTATACCTATAACATCAACATCTTCCTGAATTGCAGTTCTTATTACAGCTTCAGGTGTTTGGTGAAGCCCTGAATATATTACCTCAAAACCTGCATCTCTTAAAGCAGATGCTATAACCTTTGCTCCTCTATCATGCCCATCAAGTCCCACTTTTGCAATTAATACCCTTATTTTTTCCTTCATATTTTAATATAAATTTGGTGGTTCCTGCCAGGTTCCATAAACTTTTTTAAGTTCCTCAATTATCTCACCAAGTGTAACATGTGCCTTAACTGCTTCAATTGTATAAGGCATTAAATTATCATTTCTTTCTGCTGCTTTTCTTAGTTCTTCAAGTTTATTTCTAACAAGGATATTGTCCCTATTTTGTTTAAACTCCTTTACTTCCTTTACCTGTTCTTCTTCAATTTCTGGAGGTATTTTTAAAATAGGAATTTCAATCTTTTCATCTTCAACAAATTCATTAACACCTACAACAAGATATTTCCTTTCTTCAACTGCTTTTTGAAACTCATAAGCAGATCTTGATATTTCCCTTTGTGGCCATCCCTTTTTAATTGCTTCAACCATCCCACCCATTTCCTCTATCTTCTTAAATATCTTTTCTGCTTCTTCCTCCATTTTATTTGTTAAATATTCAATAAAGTATGAACCTGCAAGAGGGTCAATAACATCAGGAATATCAGTTTCATATGCAATTATCTGCTGTGTTCTTAGTGCAATCTTTGCTGCTTTTTCAGTGGGAAGGGCAAGTGCTTCATCCATTGAATTTGTATGTAAACTCTGTGTTCCACCCAAAACTGCTGCAAGTGCCTCAATTGTTGTTCTTATTATATTATTTTCAGGCTGTTGAGCAGTTAAAGAACATCCTGCTGTTTGGGTATGAAATTTTAATCTCATTGATTCAGGTTTTTTTGCACCAAATTTTTCTTTCATCCATCTTGCCCATATTCTTCTTGCAGCCCTGAATTTTGCTATTTCTTCAAAAAAGTTCATATGGGAATTAAAGAAAAAAGAAAGTTGTGGAGCAAATTCATCAACATCAAGTCCTCTTTCAATTGCATATTTTACATAAGTAAAGCCATCCATCAAAGTAAATGCAAGTTCCTGAACAGCAGTTGCTCCTGCCTCCCTTATATGATATCCACTTATTGATATTGGGTGCCATTTGGGTATATATTTTGAACAGAATTCAACAGTATCAACTATAAGTTTTATTGAAGGTTCTGGTGGAAAAATAAATTCCTTTTGGGCAATATATTCTTTTAATATATCATTTTGAATTGTTCCCCTTAATTTGTGTAATGGAACACCCTGTTTTTCTGCAACTGCGACATAAAAGGCAAGAAGTATAAAGGCAGTGGGATTTATCGTCATTGAAGTTGAAACCTTATCAAGGGGTATATCTTTAAAAAGTGTTTCCATATTCTGCAGTGTGCATACTGCGACTCCTTCCTTTCCAACCTCTCCTCTTGCTCTTGGATGGTCAGAATCATATCCCATAAGTGTAGGCATGTCAAAGGCAATAGAAAGTCCTGTTTGTCCGTGTTCAAGTAAAAATTTAAACCTCTTATTAGTCTCTTTTGCAGTTCCAAATCCTGAGAACATTCTCATTGTCCATAGTTTTCCCCTGTACATTGTTTCATATACACCTCTTGTAAAAGGGAATTCTCCCGGATTTCCGAGATCCTTTTCATAATTCAAATTTTCAACATCTTTTGAAGTATAATAGAGTTTTTCAAAAGGAGTTATACTTCCTGGAAAACGAGAATTTTTCTGTGAAAGTCTTTTTATTCTTTCTTCAAGATCTTCTATTACCTCTGCTTTTTTAGTCTCAATAGAGGAATAAAAATCTTGTCCAGAGCTACAGCTTTCCCTTTTAATTTCTCTTTCGTCCATTTTACCCTCCTAAAAATTTTTTAATAAATTCATTTGCTACTTCATGGGTAGAAAATTTTAAATTATATACATAATTTGCCATTTTTTCAATAAAATCATTTTCACTTATTTTCTCCATTATCTTCTCTTCTATTTTTGAAAAAATCAATTTTTTAATTCTTTCCTTTATTATTTCTTTTCTTCTCTTTTCAAATTTTTCTAAATTTTTTGCTTTAATGATAAATTCTTCAATTTTTTCTAAGAGTTCAGAAATTCCTTCGCCTTTAAGACTATTTGTAAGTATAACCTCTGCCTCTTTTCCTGACAAATTGAATGCAAAAATTATATCCTTTTTAAGTTCTTCGGCTCCAGGTCTATCCGATTTATTTATAACTATTAAATCACTTGTTTCAAGAATTCCTGCTTTCATTGCCTGTATCCCATCCCCTGCTTCAGGTGAAAGAACAAGTATTGTGCAATCCGTTAAATAAGCAATCTCTATTTCTGATTGCCCTATACCAACAGTTTCTATAATTATATAATCCTTTCCTGATGCATCAAGGATATCAGCAGCATCAAGGGCAAATCTTGAAACCCCTTTTCCTTCCCTTAATGCCATACTCCTTATAAAAACCTTATTTTCAAGATTTAAATCACTCATTCTTATCCTGTCACCTAATAAAGCACCTCCTGAAAAAGGGGAAACAGGGTCAAGTGCAATTATTCCAACACTTTTATCTTTCTCTATTAAAAGAAGTGTCAATTTATCTATAAGTGTTGATTTACCAACGCCAGGTGGTCCTGTTATTCCAATTCTTATTGCTTTTCCTGTATATGGAAATATTTCTTTTAAAATATGAGAAGAATTTTCAGAATTTTTTTCAATTAAGGAAATACATCTTGCAATTTCTTTCTCATCTCCTTCCCTAATTTTATCAACAATCTCTTTCACAGATTTAATTATAATTCAAATTGACCTTTTAAATCAAATTTAATTATAATTTAATTTTAAAAGGAGATAAAATGAAAACTTTAATTTATGTTATTCTTCTCCTTTTACCACATCCTGATTTAAAAGAAAGGCTTTCAAAAGAAGAATGGGAAAAAACAAAAGAGATTTTAATAAAAGCAAAAGAAAAAGGGGTTGATGCTCCTGATTATGAAAACCTTGAAAGATTTAGAATAAGACTTCTTGAGAGGCAATATGATACTCTGGGTATTCCAGTCATACTTGTTGAATTTGTTGACAATCAGGCAGAATCTTCAAAGACCCATTTTGAAGAAATGCTTTTTTCAGTAAATTCCTATCCAACAGGCTCTTTAACAGATTACTATCTTGAAAATTCTTATAATCATTTTTTCATAAATGGAATTGTTTCAGATTGGCTTATGATGCCACAGCTTTATACTTATTATACTAATGGTCAATATGGATTTGGTCCTTATCCGCAGAATGCACAGGGTCTTGCAAGGGATGCTGTTTTAGCAGCGGACCCTTATATAGACTTTTCTCAATTTGATAGAGATGGTAATGGAGATGTTGATGCAATATTCATAGTTCATGCAGGACCTGGAGCTGAAGAGACGGGTAATCCAAACCATATATGGTCTCATGCATGGTATATCCCGGGTGGAGTTTGGGTTGATGGTGTAAGAGTTTACAGGTATTCAATGGAACCAGAGAATGGAAGAATAGGGGTTTTTGGGCACGAACTTGGTCATGTTATAGGTCTTCCTGATTTATATGATACTGATTATTCATCAGAAGGGCTTGGAGACTGGTCAATGATGGCAGGAGGTTCATGGGGAGGGAATGGAGCAAAACCTGTTCATTTTGATATATGGTGTAAATATAAACTCGGTTTTTTAATTCCAGTGAATGTTACAGGCATTATAGAGAATGCAGTTATCCTTTCTTCAAATGAATATCCGGTTGGTTATAGATTATGGACATATGGTAATTCTTCACCGATGTATTTTCTTGTAGAATTCAGAAATAAAAAAGGCTTTGATATTTCTTTGCCCGGATGGGGTTTACTCATTTTCCATGTTGATGAGAATCAACCAAATAACAATAATGAATGGTATCCAGGTCATACACAATATGGTCATTATAAAGTTGCTCTTGAGCAGGCTGATGGTTTATGGAACTTAGAAAAGGGACAAAATAGGGGAGACGGGGGAGACCCTTATCCTGGAAATACAAATAATAGAAATTTTGACAACTATTCAATTCCTGATTCAAAGGATTATAACTTTGTAACAACATATGTTTCTATAACAGGGGTATCTGATTTAGATGACACGATGTATGCGGATCTTGCTGTAATTCCAGTTCATAATTTATCCCTTGATAATTCAAATTTTCCGCCTGTTTTAAAAAAAGATTCTTCCTTTATTCCAAAGGTTTATTTCTCAAACAGGGGTTTTTATTCTGAAAATTTTTCAATAACTTTAAAAATAGATTCCCTTGGAAATACAATTTATGAAAATACAGTATATAATCTTTATCTTTCACAAGGTCAAAAAGATTCGACAGATTTTCCACCCTTTACTGCAAAATTTGAGAATGGCTCTTATGATTTAAAATGTTATATAAGTTCACAAAATGAGCAGATGCACAGAAATGATACAATAAAAGCAAGGATTTATTCTTACAATGTAAGAAAATTTGTAAGTATTCCTCATTCTTCAAATTTACCTTTAATTGATGGAGTAATTATGGATAATGAATGGAATGATGCCGAAAAAATTGATATATCTGATTTTCTTGCAAAAGATAATAAAAGAAATGTTGAAAAGGCATTTGCATTTTTTAAAAATTCTGATTCAATTTTTTATATAGGAATCATTTTAGAAGATTTTACATCAGGGAATGATATTATAAATATTATTTTTGATGATAATGCAGATGGTTTTTTCCCTTCTTATCCTGATTCAAGTGAAGGAGAAATAAAATTTCAGGAAGTTCAGGGAATATTCAGTTTATCTTATAGACCCTATTATTCTAACCATTCAGCAGGTTCATGGAAAATAATTTCTTT
>JBDRZD010000035.1:0-19375 GCA_039803745.1 Caldifarciminota bacterium | reverse complement strand
ACTATCTATTCTTCTCTTTTTATCTCTTCCCATATGTCCTCAAGATACCATATTCCATCTGCCTCCATTTCAAGAGCCTCTGAAATTCCCTTTTTAAATGCTACAACCTCTACTCTTTTTCCAAGGTATTTTATCTCCCTCACAACCTCAACTAAATCTTCGTCTCCTGAAACTAAAATTGCAGTGTCATAAGCATTTTTAATCGCAAGCATTATCATATCTGTTGCTATTCTTACATCAACTCCTTTTTGAATCGGTTTGTCCCCTCTGAATTTTAAAGTTGAAAGTCTTGGTGTTATTCCTCTTCCTATAAAGTTCTTTATGAAACTGAGCTTTTTCTCTCTTTTATCAAGATATTCCGGTGACCTTCTTGCATCCTCTGCTGAGTAAATTCCATCATAATAATAGCTTCTTATAATCCTTCTATCTTTTTGAAGAATTGGAATAAGTTTAAAAAGGTCATACTTTATATTTCTCTCGCTACATGCTGCAAGCATATACGCTCCATCTACAAATATAATCACTCTCTCCATATTTTACCTCCAAAATTTATTAGAGTAATCAATTATAAAGGACTTGACATTTTAAAAGAAAATACTTTATTTTTTATCTCTAATGAGAAAACTTAAGGAATTTAGAAATTATTTGATTTTAGTAAAATTTTTAGAAGACTTTTTTTTATTTTTATCCATATTTATAGTTTCTATAACTTTATGTGTTTTTTTAAAAATCAGTTTCTTTTTTTCATTTTTCTCTCTTTTCTCTTTTTTTCATTTTTTATATTTTTTAAAAAATCTTAATAATTTTAAAATCGCAAGAGAAATTGAAAGAAAGATACCTGAGCTTGACGAAAAAATACTCACATATCTTGAATTCAAGGATTCAGAAAAGGAAAGGGAAAGAATGGTGGCAGAGAAATTGGAAAAATTTTTAGAAAATTTTGATTTTAAAAAGGCATATCCATTCTCAAACATTTTAATAAAAATAAAGGCTTTTATATATTCTTTAATGTATTCACTGCTTCTTTTTTCTCTATTTCCGTATAAATTTGCTGAATATTATGTAGGTGTTAGTGATTCAATTTTTTATTTAAAAATACAGCCTTTAAAGGGAACATTTTTTGTCCCATCAAGTTTGAATATAAAGGGCATCCAGTTTGGTGAAAGAAAATTTGACAAAGTTTTTATTGAATATAAAATAAATAAGGATAAAAAAATTGAACTTATGAGAAAAGTTAATAATTATTTTACTTATTCAATTAATATATTTGAACCATGTGTTTTAAAATATAAGATTAAAGCAAAGGGATTTGAAAGCAGAGAAGCGGAGATAAAATTTAAAGAAAGGCCCTTTTTAAAGTCCTGGAAAGTCTTTCTTTTAAGGGATACACTTTATTCGCCTGAAAAGATATTCACCTTTGATTCAAAATTTAAAATTCTTTTTGATTTTTCAGGGGATTTTGATTCAGGTTATATTTTTATAAATGAAGAGCCTATTAAAAAATTCTATAAAAAAAATTTTGAGTTTTCTTTTGAAGGGAAAGAAGGTTTTTTAAATTTTGTTTATTTTACAGATGATAAAAATACTCAAGAAATACAAAGAATTGAGATAAGAAAATTTTTAGATGAAAAACCACTTATATATGTAATTTTTCCTCCATCAGATGATAAAATAAATGAAGATATGAAAATTCCCTTTATTTTATACTTAATGGATGATTTTTCCTTAAAAAATCTTGATTTATTTTTTGAATTTAAAGAGAATTATTCAAAGAGAATTAAAAATTATAAAAACCAGAAAGAAGATACAGTTTTTTATCTTCTTGATCTATCCCATTTATCACTTTTACCAGGCGACACAATTCGTCTCTGGTTTTCAGTAGAGGATAGAGGATTGGATGGGAGTTCAAGGGTTTCAAAATCAAGGATTTATAAATTCTGGGTACCCACATATTTAGAAATTTATAAAGAGACAGAAAAAGAGATGGAAGAAGGAATTTCTTTTCTAAAAGGAGAAGGTAAGGAAGTTTCTGATTTTTATAGAGATTTAAAAAATATTCAGGAAAAAATAGAAAACCTTAAAGAAAAGAAAGAATTTGGAGAAATAAAAGAGGTGATTGAAGAAATGGAGAAAAGTGTTGAGGAAATGTCAAGAAGATTTGAAGAGTATTCTAAAAAAGTATCTGAACTTTTAAAAAGGTATCCTCTTGATGTAGAACTTCAGGAAAAACTCTTTGAATTAAAAGAATTGTTTAATGAAATAATGACACCTGAATTAAAAAAGATTTTAGAAGACATAAAAGAAGCAATTAAAAAAATTGACCCTGAAAAATTGAAAGAGGCTTATAAAAATCTTGTTTTAAATCAGGAGATTTTGAAAGAACAGATTGAGCGGATGAAGGAGTTTCTTGAAAAAGTGAGGCAGGAAATAAAGTTAAAAGAACTTATTGAAAGGATGAAAAAGATGGAAGAGAAAATGGAAGGAATGATAAAGGATATGGAAAAAATTTCTTTAAGTGAGTTTGAAAATTTAAAAGAAGAAATGAAAAATTTGTCAAAGGATATGGAAGAAATTTCAAAAAGTTTTAAAGATGAAGAAAAAAAGATCGGTGAGGAAATTGAGGAGGCGAAAGAAGAAATGGAGTTTGCAAATAAAGATTTAGAAACCTCAAAGGACATGTTTTCAAAGGGTGAAAAAACCTGCAGAGGAAAAATGTCTTCTTCAAAAGAGCATGTTAGAAAAGCAAGGGAAAAAACAGAGGAGGCTTTAAGTAATCTTCTTTCAATGAGAAATAGAATTTCTCAAGAAAAACTTGATGAGATATTCTTTTCTTCACTATTTCTTTCTGAAAATCAGGGGATATTAACAAAGAAAATTGAAAAAAAAGAAAATATTGAAGATTTAGAGGAAGAAGTTTTTAAAAATAAAGAAACCATAAGGAGATTTAAAGATAAGGTAAGTGAAATTGCAAAAATAAATTTTATGTTTCCAAAAAAAATTTTGAATTATGTATTTTCAGCCCACTATAAATCAGAGGAACTTTATGAAAAAATAAAAATATTTGAATTCAAAGACTTAAAAAATATTTCAGAAGAAATAGAGAATTATTTAAATCTTGTTTCTCTTGAAATATTAAAAATAAAAGAAGAAGGACAGGGAGGCGTCTCATCTGCTTTAATGGAGGCTTTAAAAAGACTTTCAGATATTATTAAAGAGCAATCCCATATAAATGAATTAACCCAGAGTATTTTACCACTTGAAATTGGGGAGGCTCCTTCAGAAGAAGTTTTGAGGTCAATTGAAAGGATTGCTGGTATGCAAAAATCACTTGCAGAAAAATTAAAAGAAATGCTTGAAGAACTTAAAGGCAGCGAGGGGACAGAAGAACTTCAGGGAAAATTAGAAAGGATTGTAGAGGAGATGAAAAAGGTTTCTGAAGAAATTGAAAAAGGTGAGGTTAAAAGGGAAATTGTTGAAAGGCAGGAAAGGATACTTTCAAGGATGCTTGAAATCCAAAGGTCTGTATATAAAAGGGAATTTACTCAGAAAAGATATGCCGAGAGGCCAAAACCTTATACACCGATGCCTTCTCCAAAAGAAATAATAGAGGAGGATAAGATAATAAAGATAAATTTAATAAAAGTTTTGAATTCAAATATTCCTTATGAAGATAAAAAGATATTTATAGATTATTTAAATTCTCTTTTGAAGTGAGCTCAAAGGATATATACAATACCCTTTATGAAATTTTTTATAATAAAGAGGACTTTGATAAGTTTTTTGAAATTTTAAAAAAAGAAATTCCTACACATATAAGGGTTAATTTGATAAAAATAGAAGAACAAAAACTTTTAAAGATTTTAAATGAAAAGGGATTTGAATTAAAAAAAAATGATTTTATTCCATATGCATTTGAAGTAATAAAAAAACCTTTTGAAATATCAAAAACAATTGAACATTATTTAGGTTTCTTTTATATTCAAAGTCTTTCTTCAATGATACCAGTAGAAATTCTTGATATAAAAGAGGAAGAAAAAATCCTTGATATATGTGCTGCACCAGGTTCAAAGACCACGCAGGCAGGTATTTGCTTGAAAAATAAAGGAGTTATACTTGCAAATGATATAAATATAGAAAGGCTGAAAGCACTTTCCCATAACATTGACAGAATTGGGCTTTTGAATGTAATGGTGACAAGAATTGATGGTGAAAAGATAGGTGATATCTTTTTTGAAGAATTTGATAAAGTGATGGTTGATCCACCCTGTTCCTCTCTTGGTATATTAGATAAATATCCCGATATTTTAAGATGGTGGCACCCAAGAGAAATAGATAAATTTTATAGAGTTCAAAGGGAGATATTTAAATCTGCAATAAAAGCCCTGAAACCAGAAGGGAAGATGGTTTATTCAACATGCACACTTTCAATTAAAGAAAATGAATATTTAATAGATGAAATGATAAGAAATTATCCTCTTGAAATAATTGATATTAAAAATTTAAAAATTCCATCAAGAAAGGGATTCAAAAAATTTAAGGATATTTCTTTTTTAGATGATATTGAAAAAACAATAAGAATATATCCTCAGGATATTCTATCAGAAGGTTTTTATATTGCTCTTTTACATAAAAAAGATACTATTAAAAGAGAAAAGAAATTTTATTTAAAAGATGATAGAAAAATTTTTGATATTGATGATAAAGAAATAAACGAAGTATTTATTTTTCTTGAAAATGAATTTGGACTTGCGAGGGAAAATTTTAAAGATTTTTTGTTTTATATCAAAAAAGACGAAATATGGATTTTATCAAAAAAAATTAAAGAAATCATAAATCCCTTTGATTTAAGAAGAGGAATGAGATTTTTAAGAAAATATTCAAAAGGATATAAACTCACAACAAATTTTGTTCAGATTTTTGGGAAATTTATAAAAAATAGAAAGGTAGAATTAGAAAATTTCGAAGATGCAAAGAATTTCCTTCTTGGTAAGGATATTAGAATTTCTTCAAAAATAAAAGGGCAGGTTGTCATTTTTTATAAAGATTTTCCTTTAGGTGTTGGTATAATTCAAAATGATGTTTTAAAATCCCAGGTCCCAAAATCAAGGAGAATATTTGAAATAGAAGGGTAAGATTTTATATAATAAAAAACTTATGGATAAAGGAGAAAGACTTTTTAATGAGGGTAAAAAACTTTATGAAAAAGGAAGGATTTGGGAAGCAATACCAAAATTAAAAGAAGCAATAAAGATACATCCCAATTATGCAGACTATCACAATTTCCTTGGGCTCTGTTATTATAGCCTCGGTCTTTTTAAAGATGCAATAAGAAGCTATGAAAGGGCTCTTCAAATAAATCCTGATTATATTGAAGCAAATATAAATATGGCTATTGTTTTGAATGATATAGGAGAATTTGAAAAGTCTTCAAAATATTATGAAAAAGCAGTCTTACTTGAAAAAGGAAGCGGTGGAATTCCACAGACTATAAGAAATAATCTTGCCAACACTTATAAAAAACTCGGAGAAACATATCTTGAAATAGGAGAGTATGAGAAGGCTGAAGAAGAATTTAAAAAGGCGCTTCAGATAGCACCCGGATTCCTTGATATTAAAACTTTACTTGCTAATTGTTTAATTCAAAAAAAAGAATATAAGGAAGCAGAAAAAATTTTAAAAGAAGTGCTCAATTCAAATCCAAAATATAAAATGGCTTTTACACTTCTTGGTCTTGTTTATTATAAAAAGGGTGAGAAAAATAAGGCAAAAAAGATATGGAAAAGTCTTTTAGAAGAATATCCTGATGATATAAAAATAAAGACTTATTTAAATATGGTTGAAAAGGAGGATTAGATGGAGATAAGGGATACACTCAATTTACCAAAGACAGATTTTTCAATGAAAGCGAATCTTTCAAAAAGGGAAAAAGAAATAATAGAATATTGGGATAAAGAAAGGATATATTATGAATTACTCGAAAGAAAAAATAAAGGCATTTTCATTTTGCATGATGGTCCTCCTTATTCAAATGAGCATATACATTTAGGAACAGCAATTAATAAAATTCTAAAAGATATTATTGTAAAATTTTATTTTATTAAAGGATATAAATCTCCTTATATACCAGGTTGGGATAACCATGGAATGCCAATTGAAAATAAAGTAATCCAGGAAAATGAAGAACTTTATGAACTTGTTAAGGATCCCGAGAATTTGAAAAAACCAGAAATTAAAAGAATTATAAGGGAGAAAAGTAGAGAGTATGCAAGGAAATGGACAGAGGTGCAGAAAGAGGAATTTAAAAGGCTTTTATGCATAGGCGAATGGGATAATCCTTATTTAACAATGGATCCAAAATATGAGGCAGAGGAGTTAAGGTTATTTGCTGAACTGATTAGAAAGGGATATATTTATAGAAGTTTTATGCCAGTTCATTTTTGTTCTTATTGCCATACACCTCTTGCAATGGCTGAAATTGAATATAAAGATAAGGAATCTCCTTCTATTTATTTTACAATGAATTTTAAAAAAGGACAAAATTTTCCCTTTGATGAGAATACAGAAGTACTTATTTGGACAACAACACCATGGACAATAATATCAAATTTAGCACTTGCCTTTAATCCAGATTTTTATTACTTGGAGATTGAAGTAAATGGAAGAAAGTTTATTCTTGCAGAAAAAGCATTTGAAAGGGTTAAAGAAGAACTTTCTTTTAAAGATATAAAAATTTTAAAAAGGGAAAAAGGGGAGATATTTGAAAATAAAGAATTCCTGCATCCCTTTTTTGAAAGAATTTCAAAGGGTATCCTTGCAGATTTTGTGACTGAATTGGTTGGCTCAGGTGTTGTTCATATTGCTCCGGGGCATGGTAAGGAGGATTTTGAAGTAGGAGTTAAATACAATCTTCCCATTTTATCTCCAATTGATGACAGTGGAAGATTTACTCATGAAGCAGGAGAAATTTTTAAAGGGCTTTCAGTTGAAGAGGCTTCTTTGAAAGTTATTGAGATATTAAAAGAGAAAAATAAACTTTTAAAATATTCAAAAATTATTCATAGTTACCCCCATTGCTGGAGATGTAAGAACCCGCTTATATTCAAGGCAACTTCCCAGTGGTTTCTTTCCCTTGAACATTTAGATTTAAGAAAAAGAGCACTTTCTGAAATAGAAAAGATAAAATGGGTTCCTGAAAGCAGTATAAACAGGATAACTGCGGCAGTTGCTGAAAGACCTGATTGGTGTATTTCAAGGCAGAGAGCATGGGGAGTATTTATTCCTGCTTTAAGATGTAAAAGATGTAGCAATGTATTTTTAAATGCTCAGGTTATTGAAAGACTTTCTGAAAAGGTTGAAAAAGAAACATGTGATGCCTGGTTAAATCATGATTTGAGTGAATTTTTAACTCAAGATATAAGATGCGAAAAATGTAATTCAAGAGAATTTGAAAAGGAGTTTGATATTCTTGATGTATGGATTGATTCAGGATTAACAAGTCTTATAGTTTTAAAAGAAAGAAATCTTCCCTGGCCATCTGATGTCTATATTGAAGGGCCTGATCAGCATAGGGGATGGTTTAATGCAAGCCTTGTTTTAAGTATGGCACTTAGAGAAAAAAGCCCTTATAAAATATGTATAACTCATGGATGGACACTTGATGCGGAAGGAAGGGCAATGCATAAATCCTTAGGAAATGTTATTGACCCAATTGAAGTATGTAATAAATATGGAGCCGAAATCCTTAGAATATGGGCTGCCTCTTCAGAGTATACTCAGGATGTGAGATTATCTGATGAGATTTTAAATAGGAATGTGGAGATATACAGAAAGATAAGAAATACATTCAGATTTATACTTGGAAATATTTATGATTTTGATCCAGAAAAAGATAAAGTCCATTTTGAAAAAATGCTTCCCTTTGATAAATACATATTGTCTTTACTTAAAATAAAAAGGGAAGAATGGATAAAAAACTATAAAAATTTTGAATTTCATAAATTCTTTAAAGATTATTACACATTCTGTTCAGACACTTTATCCTCTTTTTATCTTGATGCATTGAAGGATAGATTATATGTTTCCTATTCAAAGGGAATTGAAAGAAGGAGCGCCCAAACTGCCCTTTACATAATTTTAAAGGAACTCCTTATTTTTGGCTCACCTATTTTAAGTTTTACATGCGAAGAAGCATACTTAAAGATACCAGGTAAAAAAGAAAAGAGCATATTTTTTGAAGAGATAAAGGATTATGATTTTTATGATGAAGAGATATTTAATGATTTTGAAAAAATTAAAAATATAAGGGATGTAGTTTTAAAAGCATTGGAGAATGTAAGACAAAAGGGAATCATAGGGAGCTCCCTTGAAGCAAACTTATATTTTGATGGAGAAATTGACATTCTTTTAAAATATAAGGAATATTTAAAAGAAATATTTATTGTATCTGATGTATTCTTTGAAAAACCTTCTAATTTTGAGGAGAATCTTTATGATGAAAATTTAAAAATTGAAGTTTTTGTTAAAAGAGCAAAAGGAAGTAAATGTATAAGGTGTTGGATGTATTCTGAAAATTTAAAAAAGGATGAAGATTTTGATGCCCTATGTCCAAGATGTTATGAAATTATAAAAAAAATAAGGGGGGAAAGTGAATGAGAGGACTTTAAATGCCTTAAAAAAGAAACTTTTACTTGAAAGAGAAAAGCTACTTAAAATTTTAAGAAAATCAGAGGAAAAACTTAAAGAAAATATTTTTGAAAAAACAGGTGACAGGAAATTCTCTTATCACTTGGCAGATATGGCATCCAATGAAGAATTCACAGAGGAGATCTCAATTTTTGCTTCAAGCGCTCATAGACGCCTCAAAGAAGTTGAAGATGCCCTTATGAGAATTGAAAGAGGAGAATATGGGGTATGTCTTAGATGTAATAAAAATATTGAAGTTTCAAGATTGAGGGCTGTTCCATATGCAAGGTATTGTATAAAATGTCAGGAAGAAATTGAAAAAAGAGAAGGGTTTATTAAAGAATAAGTTTTTTATTTTCTTCACAATCAGTTTATTTGTAATTTTTATTGACCAGATTTTAAAATATATAGTGGCAAAAAAATTGCCTTATGGAGAGCCTCTAAAAATTATGGGGAATTATATATGGATTACATACATAAAAAATCCCTTTGGAGTATGGGGAATTTCTTTCCCAAAATGGTTCCCCTATGAGGTTATTGCTCTTATTATAATTTTAATTTTGATTCTTTTTTTGATTTTTGAAAAGAAAAAAATTTATATAATTCCCTATTCCCTTTTATTTGGCGGTGCAATCGGAAACCTTATTGATAGATTGAGATTTAAAGCAGTTATTGATTTCATAGATATTGGAATTTCCGAAAATTTGAGATGGCCAATCTTTAATATTGCTGATTCATCTATAACAATAGGAATAATAATTTTATTTTTAATATCCATTTTTTTTGATAAAAGATGAATTTTTTAATATTTTTTATAAGTCTATGGATTCAGGATTCTCTTGAAAATAGATTGCTTTCTCAATATATAAGAGATTCATCAAATATTTTCTTTGAAGAATTTTATGTAAAATATAAAGGTGCAAATGAATTCATTCATGAAATAGAAATAAAAAATATTGAAGAGATAAAGGAAGAAAGAGAAGAAAAAATTGAAAAGGATGTTGTTTACAAAAGTATAAGGGATAGTGTCTTTAAGAAAAAGCTTGAAGAGACAGGTGGCCTTATTCCAGAAATTGATATTCCAATTCCTATTCCAAAAGTTTTAGGAATAGGTGAAGGTGCAAGCATAAAGATTTCAGGTTCCCAGGATATTTCCTTTGGCATTACAAAAGACCTTTATAGAAATCCAGCAATAACAGAGACATCAAATTTACCCCATCCTGAGATGAATCAGAAATTAAGAGTAAACGCTCTTGGAACAATTGGAAATAAGATAAAGGTTAACCTTGACCATGATTCAGAAAGGGAGGCTCAATATAAAAATACAGTAAAATTACAATATCAAGGTGATGAAGATGAAATTATAAAACTCATAGAGGCTGGAAATACTCAATTTAATTTGGGTTCTTCCCAGGGTGCGGGTGGTAAGGGTCTTTTTGGGATAAGGGGTGTTTTTCAACTTGGACCTACTTCCTTTGAAGGTATTCTTTCAAGGGAGCAGGGACAGGCTAAAAAGATTACAAAGAGTCCTACTTTTACAAAGGAAGATACTCTCTCTGATTATGAATTTGTAAGGGGTGTTTTCTTTAAAATACCGGTTCCACAAAATGAGGAAATTGAAACATTATGGGTATTCTATGATGATGCTGATAATTATAATTTAGTGGGTAAAAAGAGAGCCTGCTTGTTTTTAAATCCCCAAAATCAGCATTCTTTTATTGATACCCTTTCTTATTTTAAAATGCTTAATTATGAAACAGACTGGTACTATGTGAGCGGATACAAGAACATAATAGGACTTAAAGATATAGTAATTGAGGGAAACAAACAACTTGCAGTTGCTTACATAACAAAAACAGGATTTAAAGTTGGCTCATTTAGTGGAGATACAACAAAGCCCGATACTCTTTTACTCATAAGAAAAAGAGGGATAAGGAATAAGAATGATCCGACATGGTGGAACGAGTTAAGGAATGTTTATTATATTGGTTCAAATGTTCAATATATTGAGATTTATAGAGTTACTACAGGACGACTTCTTCCTTATGATGAGAATGGAAAAAGAATTGTAAAAATTCTCAATCTTGATTATGATAATGATGGACAAATTGATCCATTATTACCAAATAATTTTAGACCGATTCAGATCCCCTATCTTATTTTCCCCCAAGAATTTCCTTTTATGTTTGATTCTTTAACTTTGAAAGATACAACAATTTATTACTATTCACAGGAAGATTATGATCAGCATCCCGATTATGGAAAATATAAAATTATTTTTAAAGCACAAAGAAGGGAAGAAAAGATTCAACTTGATTATGGAATTTTGCCGGGTTCAGAAGAAATCTATTTTGGAGATGAAAAATGGACACAGGGTAAAGATTACCAATTAGATTATGAAACTGGCGAACTCCTAATTTTAAATCCTGCTTATTACAGGGAATTAACAAAGGAACTCAGAATAAATTATGAAATAGGACAGATTTTTCAACTTAAGCAGAGAAGTTTAATAGGATTTAAATCAACCTATGAGATGGGCAAAAACTTAAGTCTTGAAAATATATTTGTTACAAGAATGGAATCAAGTATTGATAGAAGACCCAGACTTGGAGAAGAACCTGTAAGGATGGGACAGTATACGATGAATTTAAAAACACAGGCAAATCCATATTTTTTAACAAAACTATGTGATGCATTGCCAATTGTAAAAACTGAAAAAGAATCTAATGTTAGGTTTAATCTTGTATATAATCAATCTTTTCCAAATCCAAATATTTATGGCTCTGCATTACTTGATGATATGGAAGGAGTAGAAGAATCTTTTGAATTTCCCTCTTCATATCTTTACTGGCAGAGAGGCTCACCTCCACCTGGAAAGTTAATTAAAAATTTATGCAAAAAGATAATATGGACAACAAGGAATAATTTGTTCAAAAAGGGTGATATAAATCCAAATCTTCCAAAAGAAGAAAGGGATGACCTCATAGATGTAATGCAAATCATTTATAGACCTTTAGAAAATCAACCTGATGAATGGGCTTCTTTACATACATTAATTTCACCTACAGGATTTAATTTCTCAAAATATGAATACGTTGAAATAATAGTAAAGGGTGATGAGGGGATACTTGGTATAGACCTTGCTAACTCAATGAGCGAGCATACCTTCTGGAGAGATAAGTATGGTAATTTAAAAGGAGACTCTTTAAAGAGGGATACAGAGGACAAAAATAATAATGGGCAACTTGATCCTGATGAAGATACAGGCCTTGATGGTATTAAAGGCAGAGACAGTGAATCAAAACCAGGTGATGATGGAAATGATGACTATGACCTTGATAATATAGAAAAAATTAATGGAACTGAAAATAATACAAAATTAGATGAAGAAGATCTTGATAGAGATGGAAGAATAGACGAACCTGATAATCTTTTTGAATATGTTATAGACCTTAAAAATGATACCACTTACTATTATAAAAGTCCTGCTGGATTTAAAATTTATAGAATTTATTTAAATGATACATTGAGATGCAAAAGGATAGGAAATCCTGATTTGTCAAGGATAAAATTTGGGAGAATATGGATTTCAAATTTAACCTCTGAAGACACAATTTATATTGCCTCAATTAAAATTGTTGGTAATAGATACATAAAAGATGGAATATTTATGGCAGGTCCAAAAAAAATTCCAGTTGATACTTTGAATGAAAAATTCTATGTCACAACTTATAATAATAAGGAACATAGCTTTTATGAGCCACCGCCAATGAAATTTTACAAAGACCCTATGACAGGAGCAATTGAAAGGGAAGCATCATTAGTTTTAAAGTTTGAAAATTTAAAAAATACACATTTTGCAAAAGCAACAAGGGTAAGTTACAGATCTGAAAATATAATAAATTCTTATAATAAAATAAAATTATGGGTAAGGGTTGATAAATTAAATTTATCTTCGTTAAAATATTTTATAGTTAGATTTTATAGTGGAGTTGACACTTTAAATTATTATGAATACAGGGAGGCTCTCCCAAAAGGCTTGTGGGTTAATATAGAGATTGATCCTCTCAAATTTATTAATACAAAAAGTAAAAGACCGGCTGATAAAATAAATTTTCTTTATCAAAACCCGGATTATCCTTCTTACTTTGTTAAAGGTAATCCAAATTTACAAGCAGTTTCTAAATATTCTTTTGGAATCTTAAATTTGTCAGGCGAAGAAATTACTGGTGAAGTGTGGATTGATGAATTTAGAGTGAGTGAACCTTTTAAAGAATCTCGATATAGAGTTGAAACCTCTTTAAATGGTAATTTTGCAGATCTATTAAATTATAGTCTGAGATATGAAAATTTTCAAGCAGGTTTTAGGGACTTAAATTACTCTCCGGGTTCATTTTCCGCTCTTTCAACCCATTATCTATATGATATAAGCACAACCCTGTATTTAAATAAATTTATTCCAGCAGAAGGGTTCAATATTCCTTTAAGTATCGGCTATAAAAGAACCTATGAACTTCCAAAATATATGCCAGCCTCTGATATTATATTAACACCAGGGGAAAGTAGATTGAATAAAACAGACAGACTTGAAAAAAGTTTTGCAATTGATTTTTCAAAATCAGGTTCTAAAAATAAAATTCTCCAATATACAATTGATAAAATTTCATTGAATCTTAGAAAAATGGAGAATTACAAGAAAGACCCATTGACTCTTGATACATTAAGAAATTTTAGTTCAAGAGCAAGCTATTCCCTTCCAATAATTTTTTCAGGTTTTAAATTTCTTGGACAGGAAATAAATCCATTCCCAACAAACTTAAATACTTCTCTTGATTATAGTTCATCAATTCAGAGGGTATATACTTTTCGGGATTCTTCTTATATGAAAGATAGAAGTATGAAAAATTTAATTCTCAATCCTTCTGAGGGAATCTCCTTTAGGCCATTAAGGAGTACCGATTTAAGCTTTTCCTCTTCCCAGAAGTATGATCTTAGAAGGGAAAGTGTAAGAGGAAGGTGGTGGGGAGAGATGGGAAGTTTCTCACAGAATTTCTCTTTGAATTATAGACCAACCTTACCCTATATTTTTAGGGAATTTATTAATTCATTTTCTTCTGGTTATAACTCTAATTTTAATTCCACAAGAAATACAAATGTTAGTGATTCTATTGTAAAAATTCCATGGGACAATGTCTCATCAAGTTCTTCTTATAATTTTAGTTCAAGCCTTGATTTTGTTAAAATTATTGATAAGATAATATCTTTTACTAAAAAAGAAGCAAAAGAAGGTTTTAAATTTCTAAAAAATATAAATCCCTTCAATTTAAGTTATACAAAGAGTTTTCAAAGCAGTTATTACAGTTTAAGAAAATTGCCTGATTATTATTATAGATTTGGTTTTACCCATAAAATTCCTTTTGATTCCACATCTCCATATTCTTTATCCAATAATATAGTTGAAAATGAAACAAAAAGTGTTTCAACAGGTTTTGACTTTGAACTTTTAAGTATAGATTTAAAATATGAAACAGGTGATAGAATAACAAGACCATTTAATTCTCCACCTTCAAAGACACACAGGATTCAATTCCCCTCAATTGATTTAACAGTTTCAGCGATTCATATGAAATTTGAAGGGTTAAAGAAATATTTAAGTTCCCTTAATTTTCAATCAGGATATACAAAAGAGATTGAAAAAACAAGATCCTTTACCTCTTTAAATATTAATGAATCAAATAACTTTTCTCCTCTTTTAAGCTTTCAGGGTAGATTGAGAAATGGTGTTGGATTTAATTTATCTTACAATTTAAATAAAAGAACAGGAAGGTCAATAACACAGACAGCAAGTTATTCCTCAAATAGTGAAACAAGGACATTTTCAGGCTCCTTTGAATTTTCTTATAGTAATCCAAAGGGAATAAGACTTCCTTTTTCAAAAACAAGCATTTTGAAGCTAAAGAGTCAACTAAATGTTAATTTGAGATTCAGTTTAAGTGAAACAAAGTCCGCAGCAGGTAACAGGATTGATCATCGTAGTTCTACAAATTTCAACATTGACTTAAATTATGCACTTACAAAAGATATTACAGGTGCTGGCTCAATTGAATATATAAAATATCTTGATAAAAGAACAGGGATTGGAAGTGGTCATTTCAAAATTCTTGTAGGAGCATCCTTTAGGTTCTAATGAATATAGATAAATATATAAGAATATGGATAGAAGAAGATATAGGTAAAGGTGATATAACAACTGATGGAGTTATTGAAGAAGATTTTGAAGGAATCGGGATTGTATATTCAAAAGAAAAAGGAATTCTTGCAGGAAGCATATTTGTTCCTGAAATAATCAAGTATTTTGGAAATTTTGAAATAGAATTTTTTAAAAAGGATGGTGAAGAATTTAGGGAGGGAGAGGATTTAATAAAAATAAAAGGAAGTGCAAAAGGCATCTTAAAGTCAGAGAGAGTTATTTTGAATTTTTTAATGAGATTAAGTGGTATAGCAACAACTACAAGGAAATTTGTTGAAAAATTAAAGGGAAGCAAGATAAAAATTTTAGATACAAGGAAAACAATACCTGGTTTAAGAATTTTTGAAAAATATGCAGTAAAAACAGGTGGCGGGTTTAATCACAGGTTATCCCTTGATTCAGGCATACTTATTAAAGATAATCACATAATATTTGCAGGAGGAATAAAGAATGCAATTTTAAATATGAAGAAAAATAAACCACCTGGAATGAAGATAGAGATCGAAGTAAAAAATCTTGAGGAGGCAAAAGAAGCAATAGAATATGGAGCTGATATCTTACTTTTGGATAATATGTCAATTGATGAAATTAAAGAAGTTATAAAAATATGTGATGGAAAATGCGAAATAGAGGTTTCTGGTGGCATAAATCTTGAAAATATTCTGGATTATAAAGATCTAAAAATAGATTATATTTCAATTGGTTATCTAACCCATTCTTCAAAATGGATAGACCTTTCAATGAGGGTTTTAAGGGATTAAATTTTTATTTTTTCTATTTGACAAAAAAAATTTTTTTTTGTATAATTTATAATTTAAAATATGAGTAAATATAAAATTTTAATATTTCTTTTTAATCTAATTTTTCTTATAGGAATTGTTTTCTCAGTATATTATTTTTATCCTGAAAAGAAAAGTGAGCCTGAGGAAAATGTTATAAATTTGTACAGAACAAATCTAGAAAGCCTTGCAACTACATTAGTTGATTTTATTATTGATGAAAATTTTGAAGTAATTACAAATAGAATAAAGACAATGGAAAAAGATGAGAAGATTGCTTATTTTGTGGTGATAGATAGAGATGGAAAGATAATAGGTTCTTTAAAAGAAAATGAGATTGGCAGGAATTTTTCTTCTTTTTATAACTTTTCCATGCTTAAGAATTTAAATAGTGAGATAAAAAATGTTGGAGAAATTACAGAGATTATAGCACCAGTAATTTTCAAAACAGAAGAAAAGGATGTAAAAATTGGTGAGATTCATCTTGGTTTAAAAATACAAAAGGAAAAAGTTGCTTTACCTTTTGATTTTTTGGCAAAAGTTGCAGGTGTTGGAATAATCCTTTTTATAATTATATTAATTTTAATCCAGACTGTTATTTTTTCTGATATACAGAGACAATTCGCAGTTTATGAAAAAGAACACAGAGCCTTTTTAAGCCTTGAAGAAATTAAAAAGGAAAAGGAAAAAGTTTTAAAGGATATAGAAAAACTTAAGGAGGATAAAAAGAAAATAGAGGAAGAGATAGAGAAAGCAAAAGCAGAACTTGAAATGAGAAAAAAAGAAGCCCTTGAATCAGAAATAGGAAAGATGGTAAGAGAACTTGAAGATAAGAGAATAGAACTTGAAAAGAGAATAGAGGAACTTAAATCTGAAGAAGAAAAATTGAAAGAATCAATTGAACTTAAAAAAGTTGAGCAAGAAGAGATAAAGAAAAGACTTGATATAATAAGAGAGAAGATGAGAAAAATTATTGAAGGATAATAACTTTTGTTTTTCCTGCCTTATCCCTTATAAATCCAATTCCATTTTTTAAATATTTATTTTTTTTCCCTGATAGATCAAAAATTTCCTTTTTAAACCCCTTATAAACTATTATACATTTTCTTTCTTTATTTTCAAATTTTTCATACTTTTCAGTTATATTTTGTAAATTTGAAAGAAAGTAAAAATTTCCCCTTGATTCCTCCCAGTTTGTTATGCTTATATCATAACTTGATGGAATCTTATATTTTATTAAAAATGTATCATAATTTTGAGTTATATTTTTATTTATTGAAATCCATCCTGATTCAAGGGAATATGTATAAAAATTTCTTTGAATTATCAAATTAATTCCTGAATCAATTTTAATAACATTTTCAATTTCACATAAATTTCTAAACTTTAAAGTATAAACTGGCATATTTTCTCCTCTTATAAATGTATCTTCTTTTAAAATCCATATTTTATCAATTTCTGTAAATGTTACTTTTTCACAAACAAGATTTTGTGGATTTGGGGGAGACCATTGCCAGTCAGGACTTGAATGAAAAAAGCCTCCAAAATTTTCAAAAATTACAAGAGGTTCCCACCATCCGCCACCGCCTATATCTAAATCTCCATCATAATCAATATCACATAATGAAACAGTTGAATAATAATGTTTACTCTGGTCCAAAATATAATCAGGATTTGTATTTGGGAACCCATTTTGATTTAAATAAATCTTTAAATTGCTTGAATAAGGTGGCAGTTGTCCATTATTTGCAAATATCAAATCAGGAAAACCATTATTATCAATATCACCAGCATCAACTTGAATTGAGCCCTCTGAATCAATTGAACTCCATGAGGGGATTGTTTCAAGTTCTCCATTATAATTGAAAAAAATCAAATTCTTTTCACCATCACAGGCAACAACTAAATCAAGATAGTTATCCTTGTTTATATCATAAAATAAAACATCATAGGCATAATATTTATAATGGGATTTAAAATATGGCAATGTATCAATAACTCCACCATTATTTTTATAAATTTTTATATATTCTTTTTTATTTGTATATCTTTCTCCTCCTGCAATTGCAATTTCCGCATATCCATCCCCATCAACATCTCCAAAATCGCAGGAAAAATTATATGTGCTATCCTTTGATTTCCAGAAAGGATTTGGATTAACATTTCCATTTAAATTTTTGTAAATCAGAACATTTCCAGGTGAAGAAAATCCACCTGGTCCTAAGTAATTACTAACTGCAAAATCAATATATCCATCATTGTTAAAATCATTTATTGAAAGATGCCCTGAATACTCTGAATCAAATGAAAGCCATGAAGGGTTTATTTCAATTATCCCATTTATATTAAAGTGAATTGCATTTTTTTCCCTTTGCATATCATTTCCATTTGAAACAATAAAATCAAGGTAAGAGTCCTTATTTATATCAGCAAATCCTCCACCTGTTGAATAGTAACCTGAACATCCTTCCCAACTTGGTGAATTTCCATAGGGTATTAAAGACAAGATTAAATAAATTTTAATCATAATGTTATTATACATTATAATTATTTTAAAATGCTAATTGAATGGGAAAAAATTAATAAGAGGATAGACCCAGAAGATTTTTTCCCTTATAAAAAGAAAATAGTTTTAGAAATAGGATTTGGAAAAGGAGATTTTCTTCTTAATTATTCAAAAATTTTTGATGAGAATTTAATAGGAATAGAGATTTCAAGATATTTAATTCTTAAATCAATTAAAAAGTTCATTAAATTTAATAATATAAGGGTTTTAAATTCAGAAGCCTTTTTTGCTCTTGGTCATATTTTTAAGAAAAATTCAATTGATAAAATCTTTATAATATTTCCTGACCCATGGCATAAAAAAAGACATGAAAAAAGAAGACTTTTAAATAAAGAATTCTTTGATAGGGTATCCTTTGTATTAAAAAATGAAGGTGAGATTTTTATAATAACTGATGAGAAAATACTTGCAGAATATATAGAAGAGAATATTCCTGAAAATTTTAAAAGGGAAAAATCGCCAGAAGTTTATATTCAACTTGCAAATGAAACAAAGTATGGAAGAAAGTGGAGGAAATTGAAAAAAGATTTTTTTGATTTTTATCTTATTAAGAAAAATGATATAGAAAAATACTGGGAGGATATATTGACAGGTAAAAGATTTGACCATCTTTTGATAAAAAATTTTAATTTAAGTGTTTTCAAGGAAAAGGTAAAAAAAATAGAAATAAAAGGAGAAAATAAATTTATAAGTTTTAAAAATATTTATGAGGGTGAAAAAAGTTTTATCGTTGAGTTTATTTTAAAAGAAGAAACAATTTTACAGAAGGCTTTTTTAAAAGGAGAAATTTTTAAAGACAAATGCATTTTAAAGCCTTTAAATAAAGAAATAATATTCACAAAAGGCTTTTTTGAAATTATAAATAATTTATCTTAACAATTTTTTATGAACCGAAAGAATTCAAATTGCCATGCTTTTAAAAATTATGATTTTTCTGCTATTATTCATAAATCAGGACACCTAAAAAGGTAATCCTTTTGCGGAAAGATTTAAATGTTATAATCCACAAAAACCACATCAAGCCTTTACACTTTTTCACCTCTTAAATACTTTTTGAAAAATTGTATATAAATCGTATATGCACTTGACTTTTTTAAA